>NZ_JAZETN010000013.1:0-128270 GCF_036864475.1 Alteromonas sp. S005
GCCTTATTAAAACAACCAGGCGATGAACAGGTTATTTCTTCTGCCCGCTTAAGTCTCCACACAGCACTCTCTAATACGCGAGTCTCACCTCAACGCTAAAGCTTAAAACGCTATCGGAATGAAGCTTTATCAAGCCTAAGGGAAGGTTAAGAAGAGTAGCGTGCGCGTAAGCCTTCGTACACTAAATCGCTAAAATCGGGCTTAGTCAAATCAAGTGCGTCCATGACTTCAACTAAATGCTCGTTGTCTTCGCGGCCTTCCCATACTTTGACGTATGTACCTTCTTTGTAACCGTTATCTTGACGGAAGAAATTAAGAACATTTTTGCCAACATACTGACGATACAACTCGTCAGCCGACATTTCGCATTGCCTCACGATAAACATAAATAGTGGAACGCTGAAGCGCTTAGCGGCGCATAGGCCTGTCATTAATTCTAAATTATCAAGAAGGGACTGATTAGATGCGTCGTAGTCTTTACCATCGAAGGTCACGTGAGTATTGCCACTTGCCAGCTCAGCCGCAATACTTTTGGCAGACTCACTGATATCACCTTTATATTCAATAATGCAGGCGCTCAGCGCAAAATGCCAAATGTCCACGAGCTCCATTTGAAGCTGAGGCAAGTCTTTTTTCTGTGCTTTCCACCATTTCCAGCCGTGATGTTCAATGGCTTCAACAGACTCAACCATAGCTGCACGCAAGTATCCATATCCTGCATTTAGCCAGTCTGGATTTACCTTGGCGTTCATTTTATCTTGAAGAGAAAGCATGGTGGCGAGTTGTTGGGCGGTTAACATTGTTGCTCCTGACCGTGAATGTGTAATGCGTCTTTTAAAGGCGAAATTGTACTTGAATGGCGATGAAGGAGAAACTGCTAAATTTTAGCCAATTATAGTGAACCATCTTCTTTACCAAGTGCTTGCTTGTGGTGCACTTGCACCAGAGTAAAACCATGACTGATTAGTCATATTTTTTAACGCACCCTAAGTTATTGAAATATTTGGATTAAAAACTTGGCATTCTACCTGCAAAACCTAAAGAGTTAACAGTGCTGCCCAGTAGCGCTAACGTGAATGAGTGCCAGGCAACGCTTATTCACGTTGTTACTGAGTAGACCGTAAACCTTACCCATACAGATTTTTCGTGTCCTGAGGTCTGTATGGGTTTTTTTTGTCTAAAAACCGATCTCCTCACTTTTCTCGTACATCCGAAACCTAGCTTTCCCCTATTACTTGTCACTGAGTTAATTGGATACGCTTATTTATATCATTGCCTTAGTCCTTATTTTTATCTTCATAAGACATTTGCTTATCTATTTTTTTGAGAAATAACTTAACTACTTGGCCTAATGCGATACACTTAATTGATAAGGTCGACGATGCGTGCATAGTCTTTATACAGAACCTAATAGCACGTTTTACAAAGGATTTTTCGATTGCTTGCGTTATATCCCTCTAATAAATTAGAACACTTAAGTTTTCTTCTTACCACGCTTTTACGTCAGCAACCCTTGGGGGTATTTACGCCAGAAACCATTCTGGTTGAAAGCCCAGGTATGCAACATTGGGTTAGTATGCAATTAGCCACTGAACATGGCGTGGCGATGAACATTGATTACCCGCTGCCTGTACGCTTTATGTGGAATACAGCGCGCTCTGTATTAGGGCAGGATAAAGTACCTAAGCAATCTCCTTATCGTCGTGAAGTACTGTCTTGGCGCATTGACAATATTCTTCAAGATGACTCACTGATGAACGGTGAAGCTTTTGAGCAAGTAAATAGATATTGGAAAAACGCCGGCAGCGAGCAGGAGCAGGGCCTTCAGCGTCTTCAACTTGCTACTGCGTTAGCTGACGTGTACGAACAATATCTCTTATACCGTCCCGACTGGCTGTTTAAGTGGGAAGCTAATGAACGGGCTGTATTCGATGATATGGAATTATGGCAAAGCGAAATTTGGCGTATTCTTGCCAAAGAAGAGCCGTTGCATCCTGCCCGTTTGCATCAAATGACCCTAGAGGCGTTAGAGGCAGATGACATACCAAATGATCCCGTCGGTCATTTACCCAAGCGCGTTATTGTTTTTGCCATTAACACCATGGCACCGCAACTAATAGCATTTTTTGACGCCCTCGCACAGCATATTGATATTCATATATTCCACCTAAACCCCAGCGTAAATTATTGGGGGGAAGCGAAAAGTAGTATCGAACAAGCCAAGCTATTACGTCTGGAAGGACTTAAAAAATGGATGGAAGAAGACCAGTCCAACCCATTACTTGGCAACTTAGGTAAGCAGGGCAGAGAGCTATTTAATCTTCTTACCGAACTGGACACGTTTGAGATAAGCGCTTTTGATTCGCCAGAATTCGACGAAGTGGTCGACAACGGTGATACAGAGCCTACTCGCGGCCTGCTGGATTATATCCATAACGATATTTTACAAGCCGCTCAACCTGCGCCATTCACTAGCGAACTAAAACAAAATGATGATAGCGTCACTATCATGTGCACTCATTCCGCGCTTCGCGAGGTGCAAGTGTTACACGACCATCTGCTTCATTGGTTGTCTCAAGATAAAACGCGTACCCCGTCAGATATTCTTGTGATGTGCCCGGCTATTGAAAACTATGCGCCATTTGTTGATGCTGTATTTCACAGGGTAGGTACTAAAAGCTTGGCTGGCACCGGGCAGGTTAGACTTCCCTGTACCATTGCAGATAGAAGCCCTATGGACGCAGAGCCTCTTATTGCGGCATTTATGGCGCTTCTGCAGCTACCTGATAGCCGCTTCGGCGTATCGGATATTATGGATTACCTGCAGCTAGATTCTGTACAAAAACGTTTTTCAGTGTCCCAAGACGATATTGAGCAAATGGTGGTGTGGCTGAAACAAGCCCATATCCATTGGGGCCTTAATAGCACCCATAAAACCGCTGTATCAGAGGGCGTTAAACTGGATGAAACGTACAGCTGGTGGTGGGGCATTCGCAGGCTGCTAATGGGGATGTTGGCGCAAGACGCCGAAGTGGTTGTGAGTGACCTACTTACTATTCCAGACGTTGAAGGGCAAAGTGCGCTAACCCTAGGTAAACTTATTGATATTGTGGCAATGCTCGGGGAATTCGCACAAGAGTTAACCGCTCCTAGAACACCTGAACAGTGGTCAAAAGCGTTAATCGACCTTCGCGATGCGTGCTTTATGCCTATAAAAGACCAGCAGCAAAGCTGGGATCTTATTGCTAACGTTGCAGCCGATCTTGCAGCACGATGCGAAGAAGCAGGTTACCAGCATGAATTGTCCTTGCGCCAAGTCCGAGATCTTTTGCTGAATCGATTCTCATCACCAGACGCAGGTAACCACTTCATGACTGGTCAGGTCACCGTGTGTTCAATGTTGCCAATGCGAAGTATACCGTTTAAAAAAGTGTGTATTCTTGGCCTAAACGACAGTGAGTTCCCAAGAAAATCTAGCCCTCTAGGCCTGGACTTAATGGCAGGTGCGAACCGTAGGGTTGGTGATCGTTCGAGGCGTTTAGAAGACAGATATTTGTTCCTTGAAGCCATTATTTCAACGCGGGAAAGCCTGTACTTAAGCTACCAAGGCAACGATGTTACTAATAACAGTGAGCGCCAGCCTAGTCTGGTTCTAGCTGAGTTTATGGACATGCTGGAAAATAGCTACGCTCTGGCTTTGTCGAGCTACCGTGTGCATGCGCCGCTTCACCCCTTTAGTGAAGAGGGATTCGCTGGACAATTGCCAAGCTACGAAACCGGTTGGCTTAGACTGGCCGATGCGCTACAGCATACAAAGTCACAGGCTGATAAGACAGGTGTTGATAGCAACGACTCTAATCATTTAGCGATGCCTGATAAGTCATCCAATGCGCTTTCAACACAAGTACTTCGACTATCAAATAGCCAAATTGCAAGAGCCTTTAAAGACCCTCTTGAGCACTTTGCTATACAAAGGCTAGGTGTAAATTTATCACAGTCATTTACACTGCTGGAAAACAGCGAGCCATTTGAAACCAATGCGTTGCTGCGCTATCAGGTGCTTGATGCCATCTTCTCATCGCCTGAACGCAAGTTATCACAAGAGCACGACTCAATGTCATACGGTGAACAGGTGATCTCTTTTGCGTCACTTCGGGGCGATATTCCCAATAACCCCGTCGCCAGAGATGAAGTTGAAATGTGGAAAGAAGGGGCGTTAGCATTAAGTCAGGCTATGGGGCCCCACGAAGCTGAACCTGTAAAGGCGCAGTTCCAAGGTAAATTCATCACCTTTACCACAACTGCCCTCGTTGGTAGCGACGCGTTAGTAGAGCTTTGTGCCGGTAAAATAGACTCCCACCGCGCGTTAAGCTTTTTCATCTCTCAATTGATCTTTTCAGGCAGTGATGAAGCAACAAGATACAGCAATTATCCATTGGATATTTATTCGTGTTCATGGGAAAAGGGCGAAACTGTATTGAAAAAGCAGCGTTTCCCTTCTTATGACCGACAAACTGCGGTGCGGTTACTCTTGTTTATAGAGCAGCTTTATATGGCTGTTTATACGGCGCCAACGCCAGTGCATTTAAGCTTGTTTGGCTCTTTTATGCCTGGCACAAGAAACTCAGAGACTAAGCCCGTAGTTGAAAGCATAAAACCGGATATGTTTAGCGATATCCTGCTTGCACTACTGCATAATACAGACGTTACTTGTGAAACTGACAAAGCCATTGTTGAGCAAATTCAACAGGTAATTGACGAAGTCTGCCCGTTTGCTGAGAAAGACAGCGACACTACTAGCGTAATAAGTGATAAAAGCGAAAAAGCGAAACTGATAGTTAGTCAGTCTGCCGCACTCTTTGACACGGTTGAACTACAGCGTGCGCTCACCGATTGGCAGCAAAGTAACGGGCAGTACAGTGCGGACATGGCAAACAACCCTTACCTCAACTGGCTATTCCCGCAAGGTGTAAGGTGGAACGATGTTCCGCACTTGAGTGCCTTTGTACTTTTTTCCATGGTCAATAATGCATCTCAGGAGGAGAAATTATGAGCCAGCATTCTGTATCCCCTGAAAGTCCGATAAACAAGCGAAGCAGTACCGAAGCGCAATTGCTTGACGTAGTAGCCATGCCGCTGAAAGGGCGACATCTTATTGAAGCGAGCGCAGGTACAGGTAAAACCTTTAACATTACGCGTTTGTACCTACGCTTGCTGTTAGAAAAAAAGCTTAACGTTAAAGAAATATTGGTGATGACCTTCACTAAAGCCGCCACCGAAGAAATTAAGGGGCGGATTGCGGCCACGCTAAGAGAGGCATTGCTTATTTGGCAGCAAGCTAAAGACAACGGCAACGAGATAGACTCTACCTGCGACCCGGTTTATCAAAGTTTGTTCAATAGCTGCGATCCTGATGAGAGCTTAGCCCTGTTGAAAGCGGCTCAACTGGAACTCGATGAGGCATCGGTGTTCACTATCCATGGTTTCTGTCAGCACGTTATTACACAACTGGCGTTTAACAGTGGCTTTGCTATGTCGCTTAACTTGGGTAACGATACTAGTGATTTATACCTTCAAGCTGCCGAAGATTTCATCCGGAAAATCATAAAAAGCGAGGACGATTTCAGGCTATTGGCAGAGAGTGGTTGGCATACACCAGAAAGTCTGCTGCGTGAATTTAACGTAAGTATAAAAAGTACTCTGACCCCATTGATGCTTACTGAAGACGACATTGAAGCGGCTTTTAATAAGCAACTGGATGACGCGCCAAACACGTCTTTGGCCTATGCGAAATCTTTACTGCAAAGTGTGGAAGAAAACGAAGGGTTAATTGTAGAGCAACTTATTAAAACGCCGGCCCATAAAAAAGAAAGACCCCAAGAATTGGCTGCGCTTAAAGCGTGGTTAGGGTCTTGCGTAAGTGAGCAGCAGTATTATCTCGCACCACCAGAAGCAGAGGCTTTTGTTAAGGGGAATCGATATGCTCGGAATTCTTCAGGCGTAAAAGAGATTTTAACGCCAATTAAGGAGTTTGCTGGGGCGCTTAAAAAAGCCTTTGTCGAGAAAGATAAAGCACTTGGTAAAATACCTGTTTTCAAGTTGGTTATCGAAGCTATTGCTTTTATCAAAGAGCGAGCTGAAAAGCAGAAAAAGCAGCTGGGTGTTATCGACTTTGACGACCTTATTCGCATGTTATCTGATGAGGTTATAAAGCCAAACAATACCCTTGTGCCAGAACTTCGCAAAAAGTTTCCAGTCGCGCTAATCGATGAGTTTCAGGACACTGATGCTAAGCAATACGCTATTCTAGATTCGGTTTATCCTAATTCACCTGACGCTGATGAAAGTGCGCTGCTAATGATAGGCGACCCGAAACAGGCTATTTATCGCTTTCGGGGAGGCGACATTTTTACCTATTTAAAAGCGGGTAGGCAAGCGGATTACCGCTGGGTGATGAACACCAACTGGCGTTCAGTGGAAGGTATGGTAAGGGCCTACAATCGATTATTCTACGGTGCGCCAGTGGCATCGGGCAAACCCACTGATGTATTTGGCTTCGGCATTAATTACAACCCTGTTGAATTTACCCCTAAAGCCGCAGCTGCTAAGGCACCTTTGGTAGACCCCGCTGATCAAAATAATGTAGTGAAACGCAGTGCAATGAATTACGTGAGCATGTGTTTAGAGGAGAAAGAAAACACTAACATTATGCGGCGTAAAATGGCGCAGTGGATTGCGCAAGAAATTTATCGCTTGTTGAATGAAGCGCATTTTAAAGCGGCGGACGGTCACACTACGCCAGTAAAACCTCAAGATATCGCCATTCTGGTCAAAGACAGAACCGAAGCAGGCGCTATCAAAAATGTATTACAGCAAAAAGGGCTGGCCTGTGTTTATTTAAGCGATCGCAGTAATCTATTTGCCAGTGCTGAGGCGAAAGACGTGCTTAGGTTGCTTAATGGCATTTGGCACGCGAACGACACCAGTAAAGTAGCGTCCAGTTTGGCATCTCCGCTTTGGGGCTATAGCGCAAATACCCTTATCGAACTGCTTTATCACGAAGATGATGCTCAGTGGGATGCCGCTATCGATAAAGTACTGTCCCTGCGAGAGATGTGGCTGCAAAAAGGCTGTATGAGCGTACTGCTGTACTTAATGCAAGACAGTTATCAACCCCATGCCGACAGTGTGGAGCGGGCGTTAACCAACTATCAGCATTTAGCGGAAGTACTGGAAAAAGCCAGCACGACACACCAGCGCCCTGAGCAACTACTGGATTGGTTGAATAAGCAAATCCACAAGCCGGAAAGTGACGAAGAGCTAACGCTACGCCTTGAGAGTGATAGTCAGCTTATCCGCCTGATTACTCAGCATGGCTCTAAAGGGCTTGAGTATCCAATAGTTTTTGTACCCTATGCCACGGGCTATAAAGACGCGTCGAAAAATGGAAAGGCGACATCTCAAATTTTTACCTATTACGACGAAGAGAAGCAAGACTTGCAGATGCAGCTGGGGCAAACGCCACAAGCCATCGCTCGGGTTCAACGCGAAAGCGAAGCGGAAGATATGCGCTTGGCTTATGTGGCGGTAACCCGGGCGGCGCACCGCTGCTACATGGGGGTTGTACCGCTTGCCAACAATGAAAAAAGCGCACTGGCACGAGCCTTGGGCGTGAACGGGGATAGCGGCAACAACGATTGGCCAAGTATATTAAGCAGGGTCGCCGCAGAAGATGCGTCTCATGCAAGTCACATCGACGGTGACGAGTTCGAAGAAGTGTATTCAGGCTTTGAGCAAGAAGACGAGCTGCCACAACTTAGCGCGTTGCAATTTACCGGCACGGCGAGCGAAGAGTGGCGACTGTATTCATTTTCTGCGATGAGCCGTTTGACCACGGTGAGTACGAGCCCAAACACATCAGAAGTGGAAACTTCAGGCCAAACACTTCCGAGCGTGCCCGTACTTCAAACCATTCGTGACGAAGAGGTGTACGCGACGGATTCAATTGTTGGGGGAGAAGAGCTGTTAGGCTCAATAAATGCAGATGCTTCTTCTAGCACTACAGCTACAATCAGTAAAGGTGACTTGCGTTTTACTTTAGAGAAAGGTGCGAGCGCAGGTAACTTACTTCACGATATTCTTGAGAACAGTGATTTTAGTGCGCCTGAATGGGAAGAGACTGGCAAAGAACTCGTTAAACGCTTTGGTCTAGACGAAAAGCGCACGCCGCTACTTTACGAGTGGCTGGAGGAAGCTTTACAGACGCCCTTGTATCCTAAAATGCAACTAAGCATGAGTGACTTACCGTTAGCACAAACCTTGCGCGAAGCAGAGTTCTACTTTCCCATGAACGATACGCAATGGGCTCAGCTTCGTGACGTTCTTGCTCGCCACCGCCAATCTGTAGCTGAATCTATTGGCGGTAAGGCCGAGGCCGCGCCTCAGCTAATCACGACGAAATTGCAGGGAATGATGCACGGTTTCATTGACTTGATTTTTGAGCATGATGGTCAGTTTTTTGTGGCGGATTACAAATCAACTTGGCTTGGAGATACGTTAGATAGCTACTTACCCGCTGCGCTGTTTCACAATAATCAGCACCACCTTTACGATCTTCAATACTTAATTTACTGCTTGGCGTTACATCGCTATTTAAAAAATACCCTGCCTGATTACGACCCTGATGTTCATTTCGGCGGTGTGTATTACCTATACTTACGCGGCATGCACCCAGAGAACGAAAGGGGTGAAGGGGTGTTTTATACCGATATTCCTTCGTCTTTGCTCATGCAAATAGATTCAATATTTGAAAGTGGTAGCAATAGTCAGCAAAGCGGCAATTCGAAAAGTGCAGGCACTACTCAACAGCCTTCAGAACAGCAGCAGTTTAGTTTCGATGACAAGTAGTGGCATCAAGGACAATAAAGTTAGGAAAATAATGAACAACAATCCACATTCTGTATCGTCGTTTTTCGATAACTTATTTGGCATCGAAGCTATCGACAAATTTGTTGCAAAAGCGTTTGGCTTTATTGATGAACTCGCACAAGAAGAGAGGTTTATCTGGGCTGGGGTACTGGCGTATTTGTCATACATGCAGCGTAACGGGCATAGCTGTATCTATCTTAAAGAAGTAGCTGGAACGACCCTTTTCAAAGAGACTGACACCGAAGAAGCGGCTGGCTTGTCGGCCCAAGTGCAAGAAAGCGAAAGTGCATCATCTATTCACAATCCCCAAGGGGTCATATATCAACAAGAGCCAGAACAGGCCCTTAAGACAGGTTTAGAACTACCTCAGCTTACTCCTTTACTAAAAATCGTAAAAAGCGCGCTGGGAAATGAACAAGTTGCTCAGTTATTTGTTTATGAAAACGGTAGGCTTTATAGCCGTCGCTATTATGAGTTTGAACAAGAGGTAGCGCGAGACATAGTGAAGCGAGCGGCGCTTACGCCGTTAACAGAAGACGCAAATGATAAAGTAAAGCAACTTTGGCCCGCTATATTCCCCACCGAAACGACAGCTCAACAAGATTGGCAGCAAATTGCTGTTGCTAAAAGTTTAATGCAGGGTTTCTGTGTCATAAATGGTGGGCCTGGAACCGGTAAAACCTATACCGTGTTACGTCTATTACTGGCGCTACAGGCGTGTGACAAAGACCTAAATATTGTATTGGCTGCCCCAACCGGTAAAGCGCAGCAACGTATGACCGAGTCTATCGTTAACAGTATTGAAGGGCTTCGCGGCAAGGTGGAAGATACTGCGCTTGATAACGTGCCTAATGACGCTGTAACACTGCATAGATTGTTAGGATTGCGAGAATACGGTGTATCAACCAAGTACAATCAGCACAATCAATTAGCCGCCGATGTGCTTATTGTCGATGAGGCAAGTATGGTCGACCTAGCGTTAATGACGCGCATTGTTCGCGCATTGCCAGACCACGCACGACTCTATTTTATCGGCGATGCCGACCAGCTTCCAGCTGTTGAGCTTGGCAATGTGTTAGAGCAGCTAGTTAGTAACACAACACGCCTTGACGTAGAAGAGAATGCATCGCCGAGTGACGAAAGTAGCTTACACATTGATAGCGACCCACTTTCATTGGGGGGCGTACCCTCGTTAATGCGCCAGCATATTGCCACGCTGTGCCCTCATCTTCCTATGTTACCTGTTAATGAGCAAGCCAAAAGCTACGTGGCAACACTGCAGGCACCGCAGCGTTTCAAAGGCCAAGTTGCAAAAGTCGCAACGGCCATCCAGAAAGGTGATGCTGATGGAGCGATCGCTGCCATCGCCGAAGGGGGCGATGGAAGTAGTAAAACCGCAAACCTAGCTGCCACCACTAAGTCACGCTTAAAAGAAGGCGTGCATCTATGGTCAGAAGGTGAAGTTGGTAGTCGTGATTTACATGAATTGGCTAAAGAAAGCTTCTTTCCCATTTTTGATGCCAATAGTGCTGACGAGGCGCTTAACCGCTTAAACTATGTCAGGTGGCTCACACCGGTTCGAAAAGGTGCAATGGGAGTAGAGGGCCTAAATAGCTTGGTGTTCGATGCCATCAAGCACAAAATTAAAAAGCGAGAAGGGCACTTCTATCAAGGTCAACCCATTATGATTGTAAAGAATCATCATCCACAGCGGCTATCTAACGGTGAAGTAGGCGTAATCTGGCCTGATAGCACGGGTAAGCTGTATGCATGGTTTTACCAAGACGCCAAAGGTGCAGACCAACAAGCCTCATCAGGTACGGGCGAGAATGCTAATGGCGTACAAAACCAAATGCAAAAACAAGTGTTACGCAGCATATCGTTATCAAGAGTGCCACAGTTTGAAACTGTTTATGCCATGACCATTCATAAATCCCAGGGCTCTGAATTCAACCATGTTGTACTCATACTGCCCAAGCCCGATAGTGAGAAAACCGCCAACCTATTCCATCGGGGGCTAGTGTATACCGGCTTAACCCGAGCCAAAGGTGGTTGTTTGATCATTTCAGACAACACGACATTTAGCCATATGGTTCAGCGAGTAGATAAGCGCTATTCAGGACTGTCAGAAGCAATCAGCCTGCACTTAGAGAGCACACCACACGTCACCCCAGAATTCGAGTAGAAGAAAATGTACTCTGACCCCAAAGTTTTGGGGTCAGAGTACATTTCTGCGTTGTTATTTCACAGGCGTAAACAGACACAGGCCGTTTTTGTTGATGGCAATGGGCGTTTTGCTTATCAAATAAATGCGGGTTGGGGCGGTTACACGCAAAATGCCGCCTTCAGCGTTTAAAAACTGTGAGGGCAAAAGTACAGAAGTGTTATCGTTTTCTGAATTGTTGGTCTCCGCTTTCACTGCAAAGTGTGATAAGCCGCAGTGATCTAGCCAGCCCAATATATTATTCGGTGTCGCAACAAAATGATCGTGCTTTAATAAGCTGCTGTGTAACGTAATGTTCGCACCGAAAACAGGTTTGTTTTCTATAGCCATCTGTCTATTCGGCTTTATATGCAGCCGATATAGCCCATGTGACTCCGGCACAATATTATCATTTGCATCTGTATCATTCACTAGCGTTAACATACAAAGTTTCACGAGGTAATTCTGATGACTTTATTGTGGTGGAGTTACGTTTGCCCTGCGTTGATGTGGATCAAGCAGAAGCAAAGCTAGTCTAAAGCGTTCAAATCTATGCCCACATAAAAGTGTGAATAAGTGATTATTCAAATAGATAGCAGACTCAATGAGACTTACTGAGGTATTATTGGTTTTATTAGCTTTAGTTTGTAAAGACTAAGGTTAGCCTTCGGGTAATAACGAGCAAGCTAGCGCGATTTAGATATCTTATATAAGGAGCAAGTGTTAATGGAATTGAATCAAGTTACACTACCTGTTACCAATATGGCTGAAGCGGTTGAGTTTTACCTTACCCTTGGGTTTACACAAATAGTAGATACACCGCATTATGCAAGATTTACTTGCCCAGAAGGCACCTCTACGTTTTCACTCTCTTTAGAAAGCGAAAGTGTACAAAATCACAGCGTGATTTACTTTGAGCATGAAGCGTTAGACGAGCTATATACATCGCTTGTAGAAAAGGGTATTCATTTTGAGCAACCGCCTACTGAGCAACGCTATCTTTGGAAAGAAGCTGTTTTAAAAGACCCATCAGGCAATAAAATAAAGCTTTATTGGGCGGGAGAAAATAGAGTAAATCCGCCTTGGAAAGTAAACATTAAGCGATAAACATTGAGAGAAGCAGTGACAGAACCTCAAATAAGCGTGCACTTTCGCTTAACAAAGTTAGATGCCATGCAGGCCTATACGCTAAAAAGAGAAATTGAAGGCGCTTATTTTATTAAGCGTGAAGGGAATGTTGATGACCAAAAAGCTGACGTTTTTGTCGGCATGGTGCCTTTAAAAGAAACGCTGTTCGACGAACTCAACGACTATGTTATACGCCAGCAAATTCAGTACGATGACTGTGATATTTTTGTAGAAGCCAAAAATGCTAATGGGGATATCGCCGTACCAAGGGTAGTAAACAAACTGCTGAAGTATATAGACTGTAAGCTTACGTATGCCCTAACTGACTAAGGACTTCCTAAGGAAGAGCGAAGGAAATTGTCACATCAAGCCTTTTCATACACCCTGTTTAAGTGTGAAGCGCCAAGGCAGGCTTGTATCATCCCGTGCGGGATGCGCTTTGCTTTCTTTATCCCTTTTATCGCCTTTTCTATCTTCGTTTTTATCTTCTCTGGCGTAATCTATGCCTATGCGAGGTGCGCTGATAATTTTCTCGGCGGCATTAAATTCGGCGTTGCTTTCAATCCAGATATTATTACTGTTTACCACGGGTTCGCCATTTAGCGCTGGTGTTAAGGCTAAAGCCTGCGAAAGCTTCGCCGGGCCGTCACATAAGTTACGCACCGCAATGTTTGACCCTCGTCGTTCATGTATTATATCTAAGCCCACGGTAGGCTTGATTGCTCGAATAAGCACAGAATCAGCATAGCCCACCTCGTTAGTGACAATATTGAACATGCTATGGTAACCGTAAACCGTGTAGATGTAGGCTATGCCGCCCTCTTTCTTAAGCGTTGTAACAGATGAGGGCCGGCGCAATAAGTGTTTTTGCATGGCAAGATCACGTTCACCGCAATAAGCTTCAGTTTCTGTGATCATTCCTCCGGTAATTGCACCACCGACACTGCTAAAGAGAAAATTGCCAACAAGTGACTTCGCTACGTTGACCACATCACTGTCAGTGAAAAAAGAAAGCTGCATTTCATTCAAAGTAGATTAAGAGCAAAGTTACGACGATTTTTTAATTTCGCTGTGAGATTTTAAAACCTTACTGCCATCATCTTGTTCAATAAGGTAGGCAGGATCACTATCGCTGGCTTCGCGCTTTACAGATGAGCCTTTAATAGTACGTTCAACATCGCTAGTAAATTTCTCTCTTATGTTGCCTGTGGCACTGCCGTTGCCCCATTCCCATTCAACTTCTGTATTTACCGCGTAGTGTTTCATCATCATTCCCTGTAGCGTTAGTTTAACTATTTACACTGAGTTAAACGGGAAAAATAGCCGCTTAGTTCACAAAACAATACAGTGGAAAGAAGAAGGCAAAGGCAGCTCAGGTAATAAGAGCTAAAGCAAAAAGAGCTAAGCAACTTAGCTTGAAACCTCAAGAAAGCGTTTCAAGCTGCTTTTGTTTGGGCACTTGTTTTTGAGTAGCAGAACTACCAGCGGTCGCTATGACCACTAAAGCTACTGCTAGCCACTGAGTCAGCGTAAGGGTTTCATCAATAATGATAAAGGCCGCTACAGCTGCTACGGCAGGCTCTACGCTCATCATTATGCTGAAAGTCTGCTTGGGCATATTACGCATGGCGCTCATTTCTAAAGTGTAGGGAATAGCGGATGAGAAAATACCAACTGCGCAGCCAATGAGCATCGCTTCTGAAGATAGCAACGCACTACCTTGACTTACTATACCAATGGGGACCACACAGATGGCGGCTACTAGCATTCCTAAGGTAACCGTAACACCGCCCGAACCTTCATTGCCTGTTTTGTTACCAAATACAATGTAGCCGGCCCAAAAAGCGCCCGCGGTTAGCGCTAGCATTACGCCGATAGGATCTAGCGCTTTCGATGATGCACCGAAAATATCCGGAAGCAGTAAACAAACGCCAGCAACGGCTAAAATGGCCCACGCAAAATCACGTTTTTTTCTTGCGCTAAAAAAGGCCACCGCTAATGGACCTGTAAATTCAAGAGCAACGCCTATACCTAATGGAATACGCGCAATGGCAAGGTAGAAGATGATATTCATTGCCCCTAAACAGGTGCCATAAATAATGACGTTTCGCCATCCTTTCGCACTTAAGCTTGCTTTCCAAGGTTTGAAGATTATTGTTAACACCAAGGCCGCGAAGAATGCACGCAGGGCGCTTGTACCTTCAGGCCCCACGATAGGAAAGAGTTGTTTGGCAAATGATGCACCCGATTGGATCGTTATCATGGCCAAAAGCACTGCGAGTATGGCAAGTAAAAAACGTTGATTCACAATGTATTTCAGCTTCAAAGAGAAAAAACAGGATTATATTTGTTCCGAAGGCGAATTGCTTGTTGATAATCGGGAAGTACTGAAATATTAAGTTTGATAACAGTTTTGCCTTACCTTTGAGGTGGTGTTAGCTTCACTTTCAGCAATCAATAATTACAATCAACAAGCCAACCCAATTGAGAAAGGCATATAAAAATGGAAATTAGGCATATATCTGAACCTATACACATAAAAGGCTTTTCGGTGCAAACGAACAACGAAGCCGAGTTTTCTCAGCATGGAAAAATTCCTGGGCTATGGCAGCGCTTTGACAACACGATTTCCGTAGATTATGTGAGCGGTGAACGCGTATATGGTGTGTATTTTAACTATGAAAGTGATCATGCTGGAAACTTTTCCGTGCTAGCAGGCTATGATGGTAAGAAAGTGCTAGAAAATGTAATAGTCGAAAGCATCACTATTCCATCGGGGAAGTATCTCGTTTTTACGAAGCAAGGAGAAATGCCGCAAATTGCTATTGATGCTTGGACCGATGTTTGGAAGTACTTTACCCAAGAAAATGCGGAGTATGAAAGAACATTCACGGTAGATTTCGAGCACTATGTAAACGGCAATCACATTGATGTATACATAGCGATAAAGTAATGCTTTTTAGCGAACTTGTAATAATAGGCATAAAGTTAGAAATAGAAAATAGAAAACTAGTTGCTATGGCTAGTGTACTCTATACTGAAATGTAGATTGTGGCTTGATGTCTTCGACAAACCCTAATTTTAATAATTACGAATACACGAGGTGTGTGTCTAAGAATTAGAAAATCAGTCGATGTTTCCTCTTTTAAGGAAAGCAATTGCATACACTTACCCAGTTACATATCGATATCGCTCGAAATGCCACGGACGATTTCAATTTATTTCACGACCCTATGCGTTGGCAACGTATATCAGAAAACCCGTTTCAAGGTACCATAGCGCTGGGGTTTCAACTTGGTCTTTATGTAGAAACCCAGATAAATCGAAGTGAACCTGCCATTAAATGGAGACAATGTTCAGTTTACGAGTTTACTTTCGTTAACCCAGCAAAAGTGGGTGACGAACTTAATCTAGTATTAAAACGTACCCGTGTTACTGAAACAGACAAGGGTGAGCAAGAATCGCAACGATTAATTTTAAAAGCGTCTGGAAAACCCAGTTTAATGGGCTCCTACCGTCAGTCTGATTTCATGTCTGTCGACTCTCAGCTACTAAAATACAGCAAAGAAAAGCTTTCAAGAATGACAGATCGAACCTTGTTTGATAACAGTGTTTTTCTAAAACGAAAGTGGATGATCGTCGGTAACGTTAAAAATTATCTGCTAAGCGCTTTCGCCGATCAAACCCAGTATATTGATGAGTTCGTGGATAAGGTCCGTTTCCCACATTTCTATCCACTTTCTTTAATGTCATCAGCGATGTTAGAAAGGGCGCAGGCCTTAGAATACGACTTAATACAAAACCCCATGATCTATGTTTCTCAAAACATGTGCATCGATAACCAGCAGTTAGCACAACTTAAAAGTAATGATTGTTTAAATATACTGGTTGCGCCTGTTGACACAGATCCCAACCATCTTACCTGCGTGGGGTGGGTGGATGATGAATCTCCGCTTTTTTGTGCAGAAGTAAAGCTTATGCCATTGTCAGATATGCTTATAAAACCGGCGTAAAAACGCCGGTTTTTGGTTTACGTACTAAATCGTAAATTACATTTTGTACGCTACGGTTACATAGCCAAAACGCCCGATGTTGTCATATGCAGCGTCAGTTGAGCCAGTACCTGTTGTACCTGTAGGTAGCGCGCGGTTGAACAAGTTATCAATACCTACGGTTAGGCTTACCCCATTTTTAAAGTTGTAACCGGCAGTTACATCAGTTACTGCGTATGAAGGTAGTTCCATACGGTTACTTGGGTTAGGGTTACGTGCTAGTTCTTGGTTGTCATAAATGCTTGCGCGCTCTATGTAGCGTGTTTTCCAGCTTGCTTCCCAATCGCCACGGCTGTAGTTAACCGTAAATACACCTTGCCAATCCGATTCACCAGCAGTGCCGGCGTTTTGATAAAATAGCTCTGGGTTGTCTTGGAATGGGAATTCTTTGCGGTCTTTTAGATAAGTTGCAATCAGGCTTGTACGGAATGCACCTTCAAGTGCATCGAAGTCGTAACCTAATTCAAAATCTACACCTTTTGCTTCTTGACCCGCGATGTTTAGTGCGTAGCTGCGAATTTCGGTAATTTCGCCTGTTTCCGAATCACGGTCGATAAGACCACAGTAAGGATTATCAATGCCCGTTTCAGAGTCTACGCAGCGGTCTAGAATCGTTTGACCGTCTATGTTGGTAATTGCGTCAGTAAGCTCAATTTCCCAGTAATCGACTGTCGCTGTAAAGCCTTCAAACCAAGCTGGCGTGTAAACCAAACCTAGGGTTTTAGAAATAGACTGTTCTGCTTGAAGGTCGATGTTCCCACCGTTTACGCCTTCCAAAGTAGCCGAGTCGTAGTCAGAGTTAAAATCTGCTGGCACACCTAATGCTGCGCAGTTTGCAATGCGTTGGTCAGCATTCGCTAGGTCTTCTAGCTCGTCTGTACGGCACGGGTCGTCTACGTTGAAGAATGTTTGACTGGCTTCACCGTAAAGTTCGCTAATGTTTGGTGCACGAAGCGCAGATGACTTGGTTGCTCTAACACGTAAGTCTTCGAAAACCTGCCAATCTAAACCAAGCTTCCAGCTTTTTGCGTTGCCAATAGATGAGTAATTAGCAATACGCGCCGCTGTGTCGAATGTTAGCAAATCTACGCCTGGTAAACCTTCAAGAAGCGGAACAGTTACTTCTGTAAATACCTCAGAGACATCGTACTCACCTTTATCTTCACCAAGGGCATTGAAGAATGTGCCTGCTGCGTTGTCTGGCTCATCAATTTCACTTTTCTCTTTGCGATATTCAACACCCGCCGCGAAGCCTACGTAGCCTGCTGGCAACTCGTAAATGCCCGAGTTGGCGATTGTTGCTCCCGCATTATACTGTTCAATTTTGCTTGTACCTACAGAGGTGGTATTAACATATTCGATAGCTTCTTGTGACGGCTGACCATAACCCATAATGTTAAGCGGCACACAGCCGTCGTCACTTCCTGATGCACATACGATGTTGCCATTGTCGTCTTCAACAGCGTTTAATGCGTTATAGAAGTTTTGCAAAATCAGATTGTTGCGGTTTTCACGCTCTAACTCTGTTTTACCGTAATTTACGAACGCCTCGTAGCTCCATTCATCATTGATGTAGCCCTCGATACCCAATACATAGCGATAGGTTTCGCGCTCATCCGCTTCAGTACGGCGACCTAGGTCAGTCATCATACGGTTTAGCTGAATCGTATCTAAGCCATTCATTTGCATGTAGTCACGAACGCTATCGTCTAGAAAGGCATTATCGATGCTGATGTCAGTTTCGTCGCTGTAAAAGAAAAACGCTGGCTGTGCCATAGAAACCGCTCGTGTACGCGCGTATTTAGCTTGTGCGTATACAGTCGTGTCGTCATTTAGCTCGTAATTACCTTTGACGTTTAGGTTAGTACGGTCAAACTCAGGCTGTAGCTGTGTAAATTGACGAAGGTTGAAAAAGTCGCAATTTGCGCAGAAAACGCCATCTACTTGGTCACCAATATAGATGTCTTTGATTGAACCGTTTGCATTAAAGGTTTTTGTACCATCGCCAAACACACCAGCGTTATTTAGTACGTAGTATCCCGCATTTGGCGTGTAAAAGTTATCAGGGAATGCTTTTGAATCAAGCTGATCTTCACTGCGCTCGTAGCCCATGATGCTTTCGAAGCTCATGTTTCGGTATGCTGTTGCTGTCCATGGGTTGTCTAGTGCATCAAGCGATTCTTGTGAACTATATTCAGCTGCAAAAGCGATGTTGCCGCGGTCATCGTCGAAGTTAAAACCGTAAGACGCTTGGTACTTATCGTTTTTATAACCATTTTCTTGCGCAAAACCTTGCGTTGCGCTGATATCAAACCCTTCTATATTCTTTTTAAGAATGAAGTTAACCACACCCGTTACGGCGTCAGCACCGTACACGGCAGATGCACCGCCCGTAACGATTTCTACGCGCTCAATCCATGAAGTTGGAATGGTATTAGTATCGACAGCAGCTGTGCCCGCTGATGAAGACACGTGCCTTTTACCGTCAACCAAAACAAGTGTACGGTCTGTCCCCATACCGCGAAGGTCTAGAATGTTTAAACCCGCAGTACCGATGAATTGACTTGAGTTACCGAGTGAGAACGTGTTGGCTAATGAAGGCAGTTCGTTAAGCACTTCGCCAATGTTCATCGCGCCAGAGTTAAGTAGTGACTCGCCAGAAATGGCGGTAACTGGAGATGGCGCGATCGCGCCCTGACGTGAAATACGAGAACCTGTAACTTGAATTTTTTCAACATCAGCGGTTTCGGTAGCTGAGTCTTGCGCTAATACGTTGCTAGATGTCAGAGCGACACTTCCAGCCAATGCTAACCGAACAGCAGTTGCAATGTTTATCATGGATTGTTCCTAATGAATTAGAATTTATGTGCTTGTTGTTAAATAAGGCCCAAAATTGTAGGTAAGCCTTACAAGGCTAATTTATGTACGAATTTATACTTATGTCTAAGAGGGCGCGCATTCTAATGAGCAGGAACAAGCGAAATCAATATTTTACGATGAATAAAAGAAGGGGGGGATTGCTTTGCAACATCTTGTTAAAAAACGATTAAATAGTAGGTTTTCATTATGTGTTGTGGTGTTGTTTTGATATTAAACAAGTTTAGAGCGTTATTTCATCGGTAATTTTAATTTCTAGATTTTAGCCTTTTATTTGTGCGGTGTGCGTAATATTTTTTGAGCGTCAGTCAAGACATAACAGCAAATTAAGTTAGGTTTATTTCTGTCTCTGATTTATATTCCAACAGTGCTTAATTTATTTTGCTACTTAACTTAATAAATTGATATTTTGTCGCTGGATTTGAAAATGTTAACAACATTGTTAATAAATAATTGCATTTTTTTGCGCCGTGGTGAGAAGATGAAGATTTAACCGAATAAACCAGCCCCGAGAAAAGCGTTTATCCAACGCTTTTAACGGGGAACGAGGCAGGTTATGTACTTAGCTTTTGTGCAAGTTCTTGCCTTACTATGTCAGCACCAGCGCTAAGTGCTTCAAGTTTTCCTCTTGCAATATCTCGAGAAAGGGGAGCCATACCGCAATTGGTACAAGGGTAGAGCTTATCTGCGTCTACGTACTTCAAAGCTTCCCGCAAAGTAGCGGCCACTTCTTCTGGGGTTTCTATAGTGTCGGTGGCAACATCAATGGCACCTACCAAAACTTTCTTTCCTCTTAGCAAGGAAATGAGTTCGATAGGTACATGGGAGTTGTGGCATTCTAATGACACCATATCGATGCTCGACTTTGCTAGCTTGGGAAAGCTTTCTTCGTATTGACGCCACTCTGAGCCTAGCGTTTTCTTCCAGTCGGTGTTTGCTTTAATGCCGTAACCGTAGCAAATGTGTACCGCGGTTTCACATTTTAGCCCTTCAATAGCGCGCTCTAGTGCAGCAATTCCCCATTCGTTTACTTCATCAAAGAACACGTTAAATGAGGGTTCGTCGAACTGAATAATATCAACGCCAGCAGCCTCTAACTCTTTCGCTTCTTGGTTTAGAATTTTTGCAAATTCCCACGCGAGCTTTTCGCGACTTTTATAGTGGTCGTCGTATAAGGTGTCGACCATAGTCATTGGGCCAGGTAACGCCCATTTAATAGTCTTGTCAGTTTGGCTTCGTAAAAACTTAGCATCTTCAACGAACACTGATTTGGGTCGAGTAACTGCTTGCGTTACAACAGGCACGCTCGCGTCGTATCGATTGCGAATACGTACCGTTTTACGTTTTTCAAAATCGACACCGTCGAGGTGTTCAATAAATGTGGTTACAAAGTGCTGACGGGTTTGCTCACCGTCGCACACGATATCAATGTCCGATACCGTTTGTTCCTGAAGCGTAATGCGAAGGGCGTCTTTCTTACCTTCTTCCAAGGCATCATCTTCCAGTTTCCATGGCGACCATAACGTTTCAGGCTCGGCAAGCCATGAGGGCTTTGGAAGACTGCCAGCGATAGAAGTGGGGAGTAGTTTTTTCATATAATTCGTAATCTTTAAGTCAGTAATTTGTATCAATGCCTTCGGGGCAAGCCGTGCCGCCCCATTAAGTTTGGAGACTCACCTTAGCGAGCTGTAGATTGCAATTTGCAACGAACAAGTTTCTAACAACCAGTTTCAGAGAGTTTATCTGGCGTAACTTGCTGTAAATTGCTCCAGCTTATGCTGATAAGGCTTGATAAAGTTCTCTTCCACAAATTTGCCTTGCTCAACGGCAAGGTGACTGCGCTCGTCGCGGTCGTAAATAATGCGCGTTATTGAGTGATCGCTATTTTTCAAATTCGGCCTATAACTTAAGCCCGCTTGTGCGTTTGCGTTATAGATTTCAGGGCGATAGATTTTCTGAAACGTTTCCATCGTCGCGATAGTGCTGATAAGCTCTAAATTTGTATAGTCGTTCAGCAAATCGCCAAAGAAGTAAAACGCGAAAGGCGCGGCGCTATTTGGCGGCATAAAATAACGAACGTTTAAGCCCATTTTTTTGAAATACTGCTCGGTCAACGAGGTCTCGTTAGGTTGATATTCAATGCCTAAGACAGGGTGCTGGTTTTCTGTTCTGCGATAGGTTTTATTATCGGAAACGCTTAAGCATATAACCGGGAGTTTTGAAAAATGCGCTTTGTAGGCTTCTGAGTTAACAAAGCACTGGAACAGCTTTCCATGTAGATCGCCAAAATCGTTAGGAACACTGAATGACGATTGGCCACGGTTATGATTAGATAGACGGACGCTAAAATCGTAATCTCGAACATAAGATGAGAAGTTGTTGCCTACAGTACCTTGGGTACGCTTTCCCGTTTGTTTATCGATAATGTTGGTTTGTAAAATCTCGATAGTAGGGAAGGTGTTGCCGTTGCCCTCTACATCAATATCTACCGATATTATTTTTAGTTCAACGGTATAGCGATCGCCACGCTCATTGTCCCAGCTAGCTAACGCGTTGAAGCGATTGTTAATCATGCTTAATGCATCACGTAAGTTCTCTTTTCGGCGCTCACCACGCGCTAAATTAGCAAAATTAGTGGTAATGCGTGTGTTATCTGAAGGGCGATAATCTTCATTAAACTGAACGCTGTTAATAGTAAAAGAAAAGTCGTTGCTAACGTTGTTGTTCATGAGAGTGCGCTTCTATTCCTAAATTAAACCGAGTGCTGTGTGTGCTGTAAAAGCTATTAATAAGTTATACGCGGGTTTATATATGAATAAAAATGACTCTTTTTCATTTATTGATGAGTATTATTCATTAATATGCTTTTATATTAGAAAATGTGAGTGTTTGTCATATCAATGTCGTAGCAATTTCGTGAGCAATTTAGCAAAAGCTAAGCGGGTTTGTTTTTAGTGAAACGGAATTTTAATGAGAGAAACTATTATCAGTGAAAGCAACACTAACTTTGGATGCGTGTGTATTCTTTGGGACCGGTTATTTGGAACGTTTAAGGACGCTGATACTGAAGATACTGGTATTAGTGAAGTTCAGCCCACTTACACAGCACTTTTTGCGACGCCGTTTAAGAAATAGGGTTTTGCTTCGCAACTAACATTGATAGCTAGAAACGCTTTGTACTACCTAAAATCATGAATAACCATGAGCTGGTCAATTCTCGATAAGACCAGCCCTATAAGTGATGCTGTACTCGGCACTAGTGGTTGCGTAGCGCGTCGATTAGCTCGTCTTTGTTCATGTTTGAGCGGCCTTCAATACCTACCTCTTTTGCTTTTTGGTAAAGCTCATCTTTAGTGCGGTCCTCGTATGGTTTGCTTTTTCCGCCATCTTTAGAAGGCGTTTGTTTGCTGTTCGCCTGTGCATTCGCTATTCGCGCTGACTTCTCCTTGCTGTAGCCTTCATCGCGAAGAGCCTCGTAAGTATCGTCGTTTTTGATTTGATTACCGTGATCCTTAGCCATTTTAAACTCCTGTTTAATGGTGATAACAAAGTTTTGTACTTTAGTTGTCGTATTAAAGTTTAAAGAATCATGCGGAGGACACTCTGATAAATACAATTCGTTACATGATGTATCCATTTGTATCTCAAACGATTATTGCTTTGCTTTTTTGCTTCGTGAAATTTAAAAAATATCGAAGCTTATAGTGCTTTTCGAGTGTCGGAAAAATTTACAAAAATTTAGAAAAAAATTATAACCTTATGAAAAATATAAAAATAAAACATGGATTAGGATTTGCTTATATCTCGCAGCAATTAAGCTATTAAAATTAAAAAAGGAATTAAAATGTATTTTAGAAATGTATGCCTTTCATTAGCGCTCATAGGGCTAGCATCGTCAGCATCTGCTGGTTTGATTATTGAAACCGATGCTCAAAACAGAACGATAATTAGCTGGACTGGAAGTTGTTCTGATTGTTTAGGCACAAAGGGTGACGATAGTTTTTCAGATCCGATAGATGTATCAGGTAACATTGTTGTAGATGGCTTCACTTATGGCCAAGACTTTCGTTTTAATTCGTCTAACCTCTATTCATTTCAATACGATGGCCCATCAAATCACGTAGACAATTTGATCATATATAACGCGGGGTATTCCTCTGACGATGCTTGGATAGATAACTCTGACGCAATATTTAGTGACATTGAACGCACTGAGTTTCTTGCAACAGTAACTGGTACGGTTCCACCAGAGGGCTATTATGCTGAATTTGGCGAAAACTTGACCGTATCGGGTAAAATTACAGGTAATTTAGAAAGTTATTTCTTATCAATATCTTTCGATACTTACGTTCCTGTAGACCCGTTGACAGGCGAATATATTAAAATGGGTACATTAGTCAACACAGGTGAAGAAGCTCTTCTTACGTTGATTACGTTTGATTTAGAGTTTTTCGATGATGGAACTTGGTATATCACGGCTAATGACGAGGCTTATGATATCGGCCGAAACGCACAACTTTCAATTGCCCAGGTTTCTGAGCCTGCAACGTTTGGTATCTTTTTGTTGTCTCTAGTCGCTTTCTCGAGAGCTAGACGCGCTAAATAAACCGTCTCAAGCATCGTCTTGTTAAAGACAATTTGTTAAAGCGTGAGTCTTCACGCTTTAACCCCCTCCAGTTTGTTTAAAAAATGTCATTCATCGCAAACGCTCAAATGCTCAAAATATCGCTGCACCGCAATGTAACGGCTTAAGACGTTAAAACTTCTTGTATTGTCAATTTTAGTGCGTTTTGTGCACGTAAAAAGTGCAATAGTGTCAATGAGTTAGCATTTTTAGGCTATTGCGCGTTTAAAATTTAGCCTTTAGTCTAAAGACATTGTAGATAGAAGGCTGAGCGAAATATGAATAAAAATGTACAACAAGCCACGGTGAATTCGTCACGTCGCAATTGGTTAAAATCAGTGGGTTTAGGGGCTGGTGCAGTGGCCCTGACGACGAGTGTCGACAGTATTATGGGCAACCTGCGTGCGGCGGGAATGCCTACCGAACATTTTCCCTCGGCTACACCTAACGTGAACGACGGTCTTATTCGCTTATCGTCAAATGAAAATGCCTTTGGACCTTCGAAAAAGGCCGCTAAGGCAATGCAAAGCGAGCTTTTAAATCTAGCGCGTTATACCGATGCTACGGTTGAAGTATTGGCGCAGAAAATTGCTGAGCAAGAAGGCGTATCTGCTGACCAAATCGTTATCACAAACGGTTCTTCACCTATTCTTTTTGGCTATGCCGACTGGATCACGAAAAATGGTAATAAGCTAGTAACGTCTATGGCAACCTATGAAGGTGTACCACGAGGCGCTGAATTTATGGGGGCAGACGTGACTTACGTGCCCCTTGCTAGTGACATGACTTTCGACCTAGACGCCATTGAAGCGGCAGTAACTGAAGATACAACCGCAGTTTATGTATGTAATCCAAACAATCCAACGGGCAGCATGGTAGATGCGGCCAAACTTACGGTTTTTGCAAAACGCGTATCGAAGAAAGCGCAAGTCTTCATTGATGAAGCCTACATTGAAATGTCTGATGCTTACCCGGCTAACGTGCAGTCGAAGCTAGTAGCAGAAGGACATAATGTAGTAATTTGCCGGACATTTTCGAAAATTCATGCCATGGCAGGCCAGCGTCTCGGTTACGCCATTATGCCTGCTGTGCAAGCAAAAACGATGGGCGGAATGTTGCGAATGGGTGGCGTAAACTACTTGGCACTGGTTGCGGGTATGGCTAGCATGGATGACCACGCGAACCTAGACACCATGCGCTCACGGATTAAAACTGAACGTGATAAGTTAGTAAAAGCTGCTAAAGAATTAAAACAGCCATATGCGCCGAATCCACAAGGAAATTTCATTTACATGGATACGGGTATGCCGCACGACAAGTTCGCGGAAAAAATGAAAGCTCAGGGTATAAAGGTAGTAGGGCGCACCTGGCCGGGTTACGATTCATGGTCGCGAATAAGTGTGGGTACGCCTGCAGAAACCGATGCCTGCGTTAAAGCATTAAAAGCGGTACTCGCTTAAAAAAGAACAATAACACCTAGCGCAGAGAGAAAAGGCTGAACGCAAGTTGTGTTCAGCCTTCATTTTTTGAATCGCTATTTCTCGATAGCAAACGTTAAGCCTGCTTTTTCTTCTAAACGGCGGATAAGCTTGTTACCAAGTGCTGCCGCAGGTGTAAAGAAACCACCAGATAAACTAACGTCTTTGCACAAGCAAAGGGCAGATTCTGAAATCATTTTACTGGTAGAGCCGTAACCTGGATCCTTGTCGCCTTTTACCGATACGGCTAGCATATCACCATTGGTAGCGGTACCCACAAACATGACATCGTAAAAGCCATTTTCGCGCTCTTCTTTGCTCGGGCCTTCACCTGGTTTAGGGCCATCATCACTTGCAAGCGACTTATCTTTGGCAACGTGATTCGCCATGGCTTCACCTTTCTCACCTGGGCCAGTCATCATCATTTCATCATACTGAAAGTTTTTACCGTAAGCGTAGCCTGCTAGGTAGTTAGAGCGGTGTACGTTCTTAGTATTTATTGCCGCCATAATAAATGGTGCAACCCATGTGCCTAACTGCTCATCGAAGTAAGGTTTGTTGCCATCGGGCTGTGGCTGATTTGACGCGCCATCGGTTAATGAGTGCGGATTAATAAGCGCAGCCATGACAGACTTATCTTTGTGCGCAGCCGCCATGGTCGCTTTTAAACTGGCAGCCGTACCGCCAGAAAACGTGCCCTGCATTTTGCGTACACGACCTTTTACATATTCAATGACATCGCCAGTTTGCTTTTTGGCATGTTCTTGAAGGTAGTGCACACCAAGGTCAAAAGGCACAGAATCAAAGCCACACGAGAACACAATGTTTGCGCCGGTTTCTTTAGCTTTCGCTTCGTACTTGTTGATCATTTGGTGCATCCAGGCAGGCTCACCGCAAAGATCTGTATAGCCGGTGCCGTTATCGACACATGCAGAAAGTAACTTTTCGCCGTAAATTTGATACGGCCCAACAGTGGTAAGTACAACGGCTGTGCGCTTTGTCATTGCGTCAAGTGCATTGGCATCGTCACCGTCGGCTACAATACTCGCAACGCTATCGCTAATGCCTAGCTCTTGTTTAACATCATTAAGTTTTGCTTCGTTACGACCTGCCACTGCCCATTTAACATTGCTGTCACTGCCATACTGCGCTTGAAAATACTCAGCCACTAGTTTGCCCGTGAAGCCTGTAGCACCGAAGATAATTACATCAAATTCCCGTTCGTTACTCATTGTTTTGTCCTGTTTTATTTCGTTTCGACACGTGTCATTAATATGCGTTACCCAATATACGCACAAGCACACATATCTATCATTTTTTTCGGTAATATTTGTCTATTCACGAAATTAAACAGTGAGTATAAAAAACGTTAGCTTATTGACTCTACAAACACTGCTAGTCGCGACAGGCCTTCCTTCAAGCGTTCAATGCTAGTGGCGAAAGACAGCCTTACGTAATGGTTGGCATTGTGCTCACCAAAATCATTACCCGGAGTAAGCGCTACATGATGTTGTGAGAGTAGGGCATCACAAAATTCAATTGCACTTAGCCCTGTGTGCTTAATATTGATGTAGCCGTAAAACGCACCGTCAGGCTTTGCATCTAAACCAAGCCCCATGTTTTCAAGTGCACTAAAAACAAGGGAAGCACGCTTTTCCAGCGTATGGCGGTTTTGCTCGCACTGCTCCAGCGACTCAGGCGTAAAGCACGCAAGGGCGGCCTTTTGCGAAAGGGTAGAGGGGCAAATAAACAAATTCTGCGCGAGTTTTTCAACGATGGGCGTCATCGCTTCAGGTACCACACACCAGCCAAGACGCCAGCCGGTCATGCCAAAATATTTGGAAAAACTGTTTATTACGACCACTGTTTCTTCAAGCTGTGCATTGGCAAGTACGGTTTGAAGTTTGGTATTAGTGCCCAGGGTCGATTGGGAAGCGAATGCATCATCGCGAATATCAAGATCAGCCGAAAGCGAAAGATCTAAGTAAATCTCGTCAACAATTAAGAAACCACCTTGGGATTTGCAGTATTCACCAATTTTAATCAGTTTTTCTGCATCTATAACCGTACCTGTAGGATTGGCAGGTGTGGCGATAAGTACACCTTTCGTGTTGTGCTTCCAATTATCGGCGACACTTTCCGCGGTTAGCTGAAAGTTATCTTCGCTGCGTGTTGGCACCAGCGTTACCTCTGCGCCAAATGCGTTTAAAAAACGTCGATTACAGGGGTAAGACGGGTCTCCCAATATCACGTTGTCGCCTGGTTCAACCAAGGCAGCACTTGCCAAAAGTAAAGCGCCAGAAGCCCCAGCGGTCACGACCACTCTAGAAGGGCTTACCGCTACGCCATGTTTAACATCATAAAAGCGTGCAATGGCTTCACGTAGTTCAGGCATGCCCAGCGCCGAGGTATAGGGAAAAACTGGGGCATTTAAGCTTTCTTTCATTGCGGCGAGCACTGCCGCGGGTGCGCCGAAATCAGGCTCGCCTAAATTAAGTCTTATAACATCTTTACCTTGCTGTTCTAGTGTCGTGGCTTTTTCGCCATAGGCCATAGCAAGAAACGGAGAGATCGCCGTAGCGCGAGAGGCAAACTTCAAAATAAACCCCTTATTAGTAGTGCCAATTCAAACTTTACCGCAATTAGGGACCACTCTTGGTTATGATTCAAGGGAATTCTTCGAGAAGTACAATTAACTCGCTGAATTACTTTTTGCTAACTGTTTAAACGAACAAACTTTTCGGCCAACTCGTCTAGTGACTCTTTATTGTGCGGGTCGGGCTTAACAACATCGATTGGGCATACCGCTGCGCAAGTAGGCGCATCGTAATGCCCTACGCATTCAGTACAGCGCAAAGGGTCTATTTCATACACTTTATTGCCCATACTTATAGCGCCATTAGGGCATTCTGGTTCGCACATGTCGCAGTTAATGCAGCTATCAAGAATAAGCAGTGCCATACATCATGCCTCGCTCACGTTTTCGGGTGTTACTGCATTTGGTGCTTTTCGAAATGGATTGCGGGTATCAACGCCTTCATCTAGGTTTCGCAACAGTAGGGCAAAATTTAAAGATACATCGCTAGGTATCGGTATTCTTACTTGGTGTCCTGAACCTTTAGCATCTGTAATAGGATGGTTGTTCTTATCCAGCATTTCATTAAGAGCAAAGGTAACGTTGCCGCTTGGCGTCATCAACTCAAGCGAGTCACCTACACAGAATTTGTTTTTGACGTTTATAATTGCATAGCCAGACTCTTCACAACGATCAATCACTTCACCAACAAATTGCTGTTTGTCGCTGACTGAGTGCCCATACTCATAGTTCTGATACGCGTGGTGCGCATGGCGACGCAAGAAACCTTCGGTATAACCTCGATGAGCTAAAGTTTCCAAGCTTCCCATTAATGCACTATCAAAAGGCTTTCCTGCTACCGCGTCGTCAATTGCTTTTCTATAGACTTGAGCGGTTCGAGCGCAGTAGTAATGTGATTTAGTGCGGCCTTCTATTTTTAAACTATGCACGCCCATTTGGGTTAACCTGCCAACATGTTGCACGGCACGCAAATCTTTAGAATTCATAATGTAGGTGCCATGTACGTCTTCAAAAGCGGGCATCAGTTCTCCAGGCTTTTCCTTTTCTTCTAACATAAACACTTGGGAGCTTGGCGTGCCTTCACCAAGGGTAGGAATTACCATTTCAGGCGCTGTCCCTTTTTTATCAACTTCGGTGGGTTGAACGATATCTCCAGTTTCATTTTCCTCGCCTGCCTTAATATCGTAAGACCATCGACAAGCATTGGTACAAGTGCCCTGATTCGGATCGCGTTTATTCATATATCCAGACAATAAGCAGCGGCCCGAATAGGCCATACAAAGCGCGCCATGCACAAATACTTCCAATTCCATGTCTGGAACATGTTCGCGAATAGTTTCAATTTCTTCCAAAGAGAGCTCTCGCGACAAAATAACGCGCTCAATACCTTGTGTCTGCCAAAACTTCACCGTAGCGTAGTTCACCGCGTTGGCCTGTACACTTAAATGAATAGGCATTTCAGGAAAGGCATCGCGCACCATCATAATAAGCCCTGGGTCTGACATAATTAACGCATCGGGCTTCATAGCAATTACTGGTGAAATATCTTTTAAGTAGGTATCTAGCTTACTGTTGTGCGGAGCAATGTTGCTTACTACATAGAACTTTTTACCTAAAGCATGTGCTTCTTCTATGCCTATCGCTAAGTTCTCAAAGCTGAATTCGTTATTTCTTACGCGAAGTGAGTAACGTGGCTGCCCAGCATAAACAGCATCGGCGCCATAGGCAAAAGCGTAGCGCATGTTGCGTAAGCTACCGGCAGGTGCAAGCAGCTCTGGCGCGTTTAACGTTTGGTGTGGCAATGTTGAAGCCGAGTCTTCACGTAGATTAGAAGAGCTGCGATTAGGTGATAATTTTGAAGTCATAGATAAAAAACCGCTACTAGACGCTTTAAACAAGGCGGCGGATTTTATAAGCCGTAAAATACCTCTACAACCCAAACAAAGCTTGGTGTTGACCAAGATCAAACAATTTGTTGTCCCTTATGTTTTTGAACGTTTAAACGGCAGTTGAGCAGAGTCAATGCCAGCTGTTTTATTTCATATAGTTGCGTTTTTAGTACGTTACCTTCGGTTATAAAAAAGCAAGCCCGTTCACAGATAAATAACAAGCAAATAGAGCACAATAAACGATGAACTACCATGGGCAAAACCCACCACATAGGGTAGGCTAGAAATTCACAATAATAAGGACTAACTGCATGCTGCAATTGAACATTTTTCATAAAGCGGCGCGACAAGTAAGAGCATCGGCTAAATCGGCCATTGCGATTACGGTATTATTTGTCGTGTCTACGTCTTCCGTATTGGCTGCACTGCCAAGCATTGGTGAATTCACCAGCGATATGATTAAAAAAGATGGTTTAATTCCTGTTTACTATGACGATGAAAACGACAAAGTTTACTTGGCGGTACCAACAGACAACGCCGAATACCTGTTTCAAAGTAGTTTGCCGTATGGCGTAGGGTCTAACGATATTGGCCTTGATCGCGGCCAGTTGGGCGATACGCGCTTGGTCAGCTTTGAAAAATTTGGCAACAAGATTTTATTAAAGCAGCACAATACCAAATACCGCGCGGCCCACGGCAGTGACGCCGAAAAGCAGAGTATCGATGAAGCCTTTGCTGATTCGGTTATCGCGGGTTTCACGCTGGTAGCAAACAGCGACGGAGCTAGCCTCATCGACTATACGCCTTTTCTGTTAAGCGATATTCACGGTATAGGAAACCGTATGGCACGCACCAAGCAAGGTAGCTTCAGCGTTGATAAAATGCGAAGCGGCGTGTATTTACCTAAAACCAAAGGCTTCGAAAAGAATACTGAATTAGAGTCTTTAGTCACCTTTGCAGGTAAGAAGCCAGGCGAATACATACAGCAAGTTACGCCCGACCCAGAGAGCGTGACGGTTCACTTGCATCATTCGTTTGTGGCACTGCCTGACGACAATTACACGCCCAGAGAGTACCACCCATACTCTGGCTACTGGAAATTCAGTTACTTTGATTATTCAACGCCTATCAGTGAGCCTACCGAACAGCGTTTTATTACCCGCCATCGTTTACACAAGAAAACCCCGCATGCTGCAATGAGCGAAGCAGAAGAGCCTATTGTGTATTATTTAGATCCAGGTATTCCTGAGCCGGTGATGACCGCGCTCAAAGAAGGGGCGAGCTGGTGGAATCAAGCCTATGAAGCCGCAGGCTACAAAGATGCGTTTCAGGTGAAAGTATTGCCCGAAGATGCCGACCCAATGGACGTGCGCTATAACGTAATCAACTGGGTACATCGCGCAACGCGCGGTTGGTCTTATGGTTCGTCGGTTGTCGACCCGCGCACTGGTGAAATTATCAAAGGTCACGTTACGCTCGGCTCATTGCGTGTAAGACAAGATTATTTAATTGCCCTTGGCCTAACCAGTCCTTTTAAGGACGGCAGCACCGACACCACTGCGCAGCAAGAAATGGCTCTAGACCGCATTAGGCAGCTGTCGGCCCACGAAGTAGGGCACACATTGGGTATAGCGCACAACTTTGCGGCAAGCGAAAATAACCGTGCATCGGTGATGGATTACCCTCATCCCAAAATAAGCATTAAAAATGGCAAAATTAGCCTAGAAGGCGCGTATGAAAAAGGCATAGGCGCATGGGATATTCACGCCGTAGCGTATGGCTATCAAGACTTTGCCAGCGACGTAGAAGAAGCCGAAATCTTGGCAAAGATTATCGTAAAAGGCCGTAATGAGGGCTTAAGCTTTAAGTCAGACCCCGATACCCGCAGTAGTCGTCATGCATCAGCAAACGGTCATATGTGGGAAAACGGTAGTAATCCGCTAGATGCCTTCGATGAAATTTCACAAGTACGCGAACTGGCGTTAGCCAATTTAGGTTTAGACACCTTAAGCCCAAACAGCAGTTTATCCTCGCTTGAAAATGCTTTAGTGCCTATTTACTTACTCCACCGTTATCAGTTAGAAGCCGTTGCAAAGCAAGTCGGCGGCTTAGTGTATGAATACGAACGCAAAGGTGACTATACCAAGGCACAGGGCCAGCAGTTTGTAGCACCTGCGGTGCAGCAGCGCGCGATGCAGCAGTTAATTACAGCTACTACCGCTGACTACTTGACTATACCTGAATCGGTACTCGCCCTTATTCCACCTACAGCTTATGGCGACGATATTACCCGCGAGCACTTTAAGGGCAAAATGGGGTTAATGTTAGACCCTGTTTCTGCGGCCGCTTCAGCATCTAACTTTGCGTTTGAATTACTATTGCACCCAGAGCGCTTAAACCGCTTAGAGTGGCAAACAAGAAGCACTAATGACCGACGTAAAAAAGTAGGCGTTTCTATGCTGGTGAAGCAAATACTTAACGTTCACTGGTATAAAAATAAGTCACAAAGCCCATTAGCAAAACGCTTACAGTTAGTGGCGTTGAACGCTGTTATGCAGGCGGTTACTAATGAAAAGCTAGCGCCTGAAGTAAGAATGGAGGCCGAACTTGCTCTTCTTGAATTCAGCGAATGGTTAGACGATGAAGCCGACGACAATCAGTATGAAATACTGAAAGAACAGTTCGATACTTATTGGGCTAGTAAGGCATGGCCAAGTACCTTTGAAGTAGAGCCGCTACCGCCAGGTTCGCCTATTTAATAGCAGGCGAAGGGGCAGTGTAGTGCAACGTTGATGAGTAGCTAGTGCCGCAGAATAATGCTGCGGCACAGCGTATTGTTATATCTATTGGGCTAGCTTTGCTACTGGCCCCTATGCCAACACGCAAATATTGGCGAACAAAATTGAGCAAGACATTAATCTTTAAAAAGTGAAACTCATATTTCGCCTATTTAGACCAAGTAATGAATCGTTACTTACTCGTACCAAAGAGCAGATAATCTGACACTACTTCATCATGTACATACCCTGTGTGAGCTTGTAAATAATTAACCACACCATATTTATATACGCCAGGGAGTGGAACCTTGTAGGTTTTTCTCGCAACTGATATCGCAACATTGGCATATTGGCCTTTTAATTCGCCAACACTGCTCTCATCTATTGGGTAAGACAAAAGATCGTTAGGATCGCTAAACGCAATTACTCTCTTTTTTTGGTTAGCGTTTCTAGCATCAATAGTACCGTCATCTAAGATTGAGTGAAGTGTGTCATAATCGCTAGCCATTTTCTCAGACAACGTTTTCGGAGCTTTGTTTACCGAATCTCCGGTATTTAATAGAGCGATTTGGTTTGCCATCATATAAATCATATCGACACGATTATCTAGAACATGATCTCCATCCGCCTTCAGTTCATTGAGAACATCAATAAGGATCTTAGAGCCTAGACTAAAGGTGACAACAATGAGCTTTTCATTTTCATCAATCTGCCCTTTCAAATCTAAAACTTGGCTTCTAACCCTTTGTACTATCTGCTTTTTAGAACTACCCGTATACATGACCACGTCAACAATTCCATTATTAAGTAGGCTATCTTTCGCGAGTTTCGTCGTTGCGGTTCTATTTGGATTTAATACAGGGTCGTCATCGACATCCCTTAGTTTTCTTTTGGCTTGAGAAGTGATGTCCAACCACCACAATACATTGAATTTTAGAGCTTGACCCTTGTAGCTGAAGCTATCAAGAGAGTCATCATTATAGGGACTTTCTATTTTGAGTGCTGAGCGCAAATCATTGATGACACGCGAGTAATCGCTAACGTTGTCGGTCGTGGAATAGCCACCCATTCCATGTATAAAAACTATTCTGATATCTTTGTTCGTTCCTTTAATTACGTCAACAATTCCATCGAATTCAATGTTTGCGGTGCTGCCAGCGTAAACTTCATTTACTTTATTCGTTTTAATGATACAGCCCGAGAGAATGCAAGTTGTGACCATTAAAATGATAGCGTTTTTCATATTAGAGTCCTTTTGATTTGTAATCACAAAGAACTCTATATTCAGTGGCACTGAAAAGCGGCAAAAAGACGTCATCCTTGTATGATTCAAAATAGAACAGAAAACATTCAATTACAACACTAGTAGCTAACCAAGACTACTTTCACAAAAAATTCGATTTAGAAAATAACGCCATTTACGTGTTTACCGCACACCCAGCCTCTGTGGGGAAAAACTACCATGAGTTCTAACCTAAAATGCCCGCTTCCTTTAAAACACTATGAACTAAAATTGATTGAAAAAAATTGAGTATGGGAACTATGGTTTAAAACTTCTGATAATGGTTTTGATGTATTCAATCAGCGTGATGAGTTTGGCGATTGGTTTAATTTTAGTGGCGAAGATTGTGGTAAGTTCTTTTCAAATCTGCTCTCAGCGAATGAAATCTTGTGTGGTTATCGTTAAGTGATACTGTAGTGGTACATTTGAAAGCTGGAACCTGCATCGTGAAAGTAGAATTAGTTACTACATTGAAGAGACAAGCCACAAAAATTCTGCAAGACCTGCACACTTCAAAAGAGCCTGTTTTGATTACTGAACATGGTCAGCCATCGGCTTACTTAGTCGATGTTGATGATTATGAGATGATGCAAAAGCGTATGTCAATTCTGGAAGGTATTGCAAAAGGTGAGCAGGCAATAAGAAATGATAACGTTTTAACTAACCTGCAGGCCAAAGAGAAAATGGATAATTGGCTGAAATAATATGGACAGAACTTGCTCTCAATGACTTGGACAATATTGCTGAATACATAACGCTATCTAATTTAGTTGCGGCAAAGTAACTGGTTAAAGAAATCTTCGCCAAAGTAGACATACTTGAGGAATATCCTAAATCAGGAAAGTACGTCTCTGAATTACCATTCCTCAATTACCGCGAGCTTTATGTGAAGCCCTGTCGAATTTTTTATAAATTTGAGGACAACAAAGTCTTTATTTTGTACGTAATGCGGCAAGAACAAGACCTTAGGCGCTTTTTATTAGATTAGCGTTGATTCATTTTAAGTACACTTGATGAAAAGCAAGCTCTCAGAGTCAAATGGTTATCAAAAGATATGAACGAACATGACAAATATATGCAAGATTTCATGCAGATTTTTGAACCCCTAGAGTCTTGGGGACCCAACAGCGAAGACGACACAACCAAAGCGTTTAAGATGGTTAAACATAACCCCAAAAGAATTTTGGAAGTTGGTTGCGGTAAAGGTAACTCGACCCTAGTACTTGCTAAGCTAACGAATGCTGAAATTATAGCAACAGACAATGAGGAATTAGCCTTAGGTAAATTAGACGAAAAGTTGATGCGACACAGCTTGAACGACAGAGTAACCACGAAGTGCGTTAGCATGACTGAGCTTGATTTTGGTACTGATAAATTTGACGTAATTTGGGCCGAAGCCTCTGCATATATAATGGGAATTGAAAATGCACTAACTAAATGGAGATCTCTGTTAATTGAAGAGGGAGTACTTGTGTTTAGTGATTTAGTTTGGTTAACAGACAAGCCTAGTAAGGCGTCTATCAACCACTGGAAGAGTGATTACCCAGATATTCAAACCGTTGAAACTCGCAAGTCGCAAATAATAAGAGCAGGTTATGAACTAAAGCATACATTCACTGTTTCGGACCGTGCTTGGAAGGACTACTATGAACCGTTGCAACAGCGTTTACATGAGGTTACACCGATGATGGAAAACTCTCAAGCAGTAGAAGATATACAAAACGAAGTAAGCCTTTATAAGTCTCATCTGGGTGAGTTTGGCTATCAGTTTTTTATTGCTAAAAAGGTTTAATTTAAATCAGGCAGTGGTTGTTTGTTTTCAATGAGCCCCCTAGCTGCAAATATTCAACTTTTTTGAAATGTGCAGCCCTTAGGAAGCAAACCAAGAATCTGAAGGTCCGCTTTTTTGTCTGAGGCGGACTAGCGCAAAGGTTATCTCTAATGTCCGCTAAACGCTCATTGCAGCCATCGAAGTGTCTTTGAGCGATGGGCAGCTTAAGGTACTCTTCTGCCGTTAAATTTAACGTATTGAACGGCAGGAATTAATTCAAAGAATAAACCAGCGGCTTGCGGAAGACGTTTCTACATAGCCTAATCAACCATGTCGTAATAAAGTTTTACTCCATCAACTTGCGTATAAAAACCTACAACTCCTTATAATTCGTAAACACCTTGTACAACTGTGTACCACTTAACACCGAAGCCGACGGGAAGTGCAGAATAGGAATTAAATCGCAAGGCGCTTCTAAGGTCCTGCTGCCGTTGTCGGTGTCTAAATCGTCTATATTTAGAATTTGCAAGTATAAGAAGAACAAACGCTATTTACTACCCTACGCAGTAGTTTACAGGGCTGGCGTAGGAGAACCATACCAAAATGCCTGTTGCTGTTGATATATGGAGCTTGCCATTATGTGCGGTAAAGCTTGATTAAGTTTTGTAACGGCTTCTTTTCCCCACGCATTGCTGGTACAGCCCACGGCACCGGCAACACGTTGCCCCGCAAGTTCTGTGGTTTGATAATACCTAAGCGGCTCGTGCTCAACCGCTTCGGGCGCGTTGGTTAAGTTGTAATACTTCAAGATAGACGGATACTCAAGAGTGTAATCTATACGTCCTACCTCTATTTGACTGAGTACCCTTGACGTAGCCTTCTCACCATTGATTTCAGCAAATGTGCGCGCTTTTTGGGCAATATCGATGTGGATTTGCAATACCTCTGGATAGCGCCTAGCCCGTGGCTTACCCAAGCGAAGCTTTTTACTTGTAGTAAGGGCTTCCAAGGAAATTCGGCCGTTATCGTCAACGAATGCGCCTAATACACTTGGCTTACCAATAATCCCAAGGGGCGCATGGTAAACGGTTACATCTGAGTACACCCATACATCGTTGTCGGTACGTTTAATTAAACACGGAAAGCACATATTTTGCTTTTGCTTGGTCAGCATGTTAATGCGGCTTTGCGGCATGATGACAGTATCGAAGTGAGTATCAGGCATCAACTCTGAAAACGCATCAATCAGCACATCGCAAATTCCACCATTTTGAAGCTCACCTCCAATTATATGAAAAGGCGGGGCGTCGTTTACAGCCCACGTTATAGTAAATTTATCGTTTCCTAAGGTTTTATAACTAACGGTGAGTAGAAACAATACTGCGAAAAATTGCACACTCGTCAACTTCATTTATTCACTTAAATTCAAAACGCGTTAATCTAAAACTAGCTGATAGTAGGTAATAAACAAGTATTCAATGCTAAAGTTTAAAGCGTAAATTCAATGAAACAGTGACTAAGGAAGCACTTACACAAAATAAACAAACATAAAGATAGTTTCTCTTTTTTTCGATAGTTAAGGTGATGTGGCTAAGTTTTATTGCCGCCTTTTTTCTCACAGCTTGCACAACAACTAAGCCACAAAATCGAAATTTCGCTGAATGACAAAGTCTTCAAATGACGGTGGTTCTAGTACTTCATCTAACGGTGGTGCTCTGCATGTGTTGGCAGTAATGGGAGAGCCGTTTTTGTCTAAGTGCATCAATATCTTGTTGATGATAGTAGGCTGTGTATTACAAGCGACAATTTTGACATTGTTGCTCTCACACGTTTCGCAAATGGTAATATCAATGTTGAATACTCGCTTTACTGCGCCGGTCACCGGACGCTGAGCCCACGACATACTGCGGGCGTGGTAGCGTTTATCTGGATTTTTCAGATGTTCTGCTAACCGAGGGCTGTTCTTTCCTCGCTGAGAAGCCGTGACCTCTGCACGTACATTGGCATTGGGGGCAAATACCCCGTAAAAACAAGTAAGATTGAGTCTAGGTGGTGGCACAAGTTCAGCAAGTTTGTCCATGAAGTCAATCGGCGAAAAGAAAACGTGAGTGGTACCATCTGTATATGGCGTCTTGAGTTCATATCTGACGTTGCCTGTGGAGATTAGACTTAAGCGTTTTTCACTCACCGCTGGCCTTGCGATGTATCAGCAAACGCGTTCGAGTTTATCAGATTGGTGGGTATCAGCAGAAACCCCTGCTTTTGCAACTGAACACGACCCGCTTCTTATGTTTGCAGTTGTCACAAATAACACGCAAAAATCCGTGTTCAAGACGACCACACTTAAGAAATTCGGCAAACTATTTTTCCACATGGCGTGGTAACGACTTTCCTTGATCTTTAAGCTGCTTTATAAATTCTGGATAGTGACTTTCGACTAATTGATACAGCAATGTCTGCTCTGGCCGATGTCGTTTATAGGTAGAGTATTGAGCTACTAGCAAATGCATCCTTGTCAAGGGTTGGTATTTCAGTGTGCAGATGAAGTTGGATTTGGTCTACTGTCCTTTGAGGTGGAAAAATTCCTTGTCCCAAGGTCCGCTTTACGCTCATTGCAGCCATCGAAGTGCCTTTGTGCGATGGGCAGCTTAAGGTACTCTTCTGCCGTTCAATTTATTGTATCGAACGGCAAGATAGTAATCCAAAAAAATAAATCACTAACTCGTGTGAGATGTTTATACGTACCCTAATCAACCATGTCGTAATAAAGTTTTACTCCATCAACTTGCGTACAAAAATCTACAACTCCTTATAATTCGTAAACACCTTATACAACTGCGTTCCACTCAATACCGAAGCGGACGGGAAATGCAGAATAGGGATCAAATCGCAAGGCGCTTCTAAGGTCCTGCTGCCGTTGTCGGTATCCAGATCGTCAATATTTAAAATTTGCGCCAGCGGTTCGCCTTTCTTTACGGTTTGGCCTGGTTTTGCCATGTACTCCACCATGCCGCCCCAGTTAGTAAACAGGGTTTTGTAGTCTTTTAAGTACACGCCTAAACGCTGCATTGCTTTGGGCTTAATGTCACACTCGTGCAGCACGCCTTTGGCGTTTAGGTAGCTAAGAATACTGGTGGCGTCTATGTTACCTTCGTTAAAGTCGATTACTTCTTGGCTACCCATTTCCAGAGTAAAGGCTTCAACGTTGAAGCTTATTTCGCGATCTAAATTAGTTTTTATGCTTTCTTGCAGTGTCCACCATGGGCAGAACGTCGCTTCGTCCAACGCCCCCGCAAATACGTTTGGAATAAAAATACAGTGAGGAATGTTAAACAGCTTGGCGCTGTCTTTGGCGTATTCGGGGATATAAACGTGACGGGTAGACACCGGGCCGTTGTGGAGATCTAGTACGAAATCGGCGTTGACCGCCATTTGCTGTAGCTTCAGGTTAAGCTGCTGCGCTAGTCCTAGGCCCCATGGTTCAGCCAGTTTGTTGTCGATAGCGTTAGACAAGTGCGCACGAAAACGTTGTTTTATGCCTTCAATTGACTCTTCGCGGGTGACTGTTTTGGCGAAATGTTCAACTGCATCTTTATCGAAGAAGTAGCCGCGGTTCCAGTTTGTGCCGTTCACAGGGTCGAACCGGCCTAATGTGTACTCACCGGCTTTAATGTTAGTACCAATGGGATTACAGTTGGGCACTAGGATAATTTCGCCGCAAATATCCATGTCTTTTAAGCGCTGAATGAGATGGTAAATTACCACGTTGCCTTGCACTTCAGCGCCGTGAATAGAGCTTTGAATATACACGGTGGGGCCAGGGCGAGCGCCCTTCATTCGATAAATTGGCACGTTCATGTTACGCCCAGACGCGTTTTGCGCCACTACCATGTGTTTTTTCACTACTTGGGTTGTCATTTAAATCAACCTATTTTCTGTCTTGTTCTTTGTTTTAGTCTGTTGCTTTTAACCACGTTTTTAGAATTCATGCGCAAATGTATCTGAACTTAACAAGCACATAGCTCGCAATCTACGCCTTTAGGTAACTTCCAGTTTCGCCACTCGTGCGACAGAGCATCAAACGTCATTAACGTGTTTTTAGGAATATTATCGAAATCCATCAATACTTGCATGGCAAGCATAGCTTGATAAGTACCAACAATATTTACTACTGGCGAGAATATACCTGCCTCAACACAGCTTAAATCGGGTGATTCAAATAGCGTTCGTAAGCATGCATAGCAGCGGCTCTCACCGGGTATAGCGACGAAAAGCTGGCCTTCAAAGCGAATGGCTGCACCCGACACTAGCGGGGTATTTAATTTAAAACACAGTAGGTTTATTAAATCTCGCGAGTCTGTATTGTCGGTGCAATCTAGCACAACGTCAGCACGCTCTATAGCTTGTTTTAATACTGGTGAAAGCTCAGTAGTGCCGGGCGCCGAAAACGGTTCTGCCATTACGGTAATGTCGCAGTCACTGTTTATTGCAGTAAGCCGCGCTTTAGCCGCCTCTACTTTACTTGTGCCTACATCTTGTTCGCTAAACAAGGTTTGCCTTGGCAGGTTGGTGACCTCGACGGTGTCGTGGTCGATAAGTGTAAGAGAGCCCACGCCACTGGCGCAAAGGTTAGTAGCAGCCGCGGTGCCAAGCCCGCCAATACCAATGATACAAATATTGGCGTTTAGCAGCGCTTCTTGACCGTCTAGGTCCACTTTTGGAAGCACGATATGGCGGTTATAACGCATAGCCTGCTGATGAGTTAGGCTTTTAGACATAGTTTATGCCAACTTAGTTGTTGAATTAATGGTATGCACCCTTATAAAGTGATTACCAAATAGTATTTTGGCTGGTACTTTATCAAAAACCGCCAAAATGTCGCATATCAAATTAGGATTTCATATGTCAGTTGTCAGCCAACCCCTTAATATTGCCGTACTCACTATTTCAGATACGCGCACCCTCGAAAACGACAAGTCGGGAGACTACTTGAAAGAGGCGCTTACCTCGGTTGGCCATAACCTTTACGATCGCGATTTGGTGAAAGACGATATTTATCAGCAGCGCGCCGTGGTGTCGAAATGGATTGCCGATAAAAACATTCACGCCGTATTAATTACCGGTGGTACAGGTTTTACTCACCGCGACTCAACGCCAGAGGCCATCAGTGTATTGTTCGATAAAGAAGTCGACGGCTTTGGCGAGCTATTCCGTCAAATTAGCTATGAAGAGATTGGCACATCAACTATTCAGTCTCGCGCGGTTGCGGGCTTTGCTAATAATACGGTTATTTTCTGCTTACCAGGCTCAACAGGCGCGTGCCGTACGGCGTGGGAAAAAATTATTTCTAGCCAGCTTGATGCCGACTTTAGACCGTGTAATTTCGTAAAGCATCTGGTGGAAGCATGAGTACCTTTAGCCATTTAAACGCTGGCGGCGAAGCCAATATGGTCGACGTTAGCGACAAAGACGTTACAAAGCGAGAAGCCACAGCAGAAGGTTTTTTATACGTAAGCGAAGACGTTATTCGCCAAATCTCTGAAGCAAAAATTGCAAAAGGTGATGTATTCGCAGTTGCCCGAGTAGCGGGAATTCAAGGTGCAAAACGCTGCGCCGATCTTATTCCTCTTTGTCATCCATTGGCACTGTCAAAGGTGGATATAAACTTTGACATTCAGGCCGACCAAAGCCGAATTAAAGCCACCTGCTATTGCAAGCTAAGCGGTAAAACCGGCGTTGAAATGGAAGCGCTCACGGGCGTAAATGTGGCGTTGTTAACTTTGTTTGATATGTGCAAAGCCATCGACCCCGGCATGCATATGGAAGGGGTACGGGTACTAGAGAAAAAAGGCGGTAAGACAGGCCATTGGCAGTCTGGTTCCTAGTGCACATGAAAAGTTGCTAGCTTAAAAATAAACGAGCCTAAAGTGCATAAAGCGTACACGTGCTCAAAAAGCAATGCACTTTAGGCTCAATCCATTTCCGAGGCTTAAAAACTATCAAACAGTGCGCACAAAGCGACCTTAACAAAGTAGATAACAGGCAAAGTATGCAGGTAACGGTAAAAACATTCGCACAAACCCGAGAGATTACGGGAGAGGACAATATTGCGCTTAATCTAAGCGAGAACAGCACCATAGAGACCGTGATATCGCAGCTTAAAGCGCGCAGTGACAAGTGGGCATTAGCCTTAGAGGGCAGTGTGCTTACTGCCTGTAATCAAGAGCTCTGCGACCTTAAAACCGAACTTAGCGACGGTGATGAGCTGGCGCTATTTCCACCTGTGACAGGGGGCTAGCTATGTTCGCGCTAATTCAAGTTGAAGATTTCGACCAAGGCGAGCTTTACGCTAGGCTAAAACAGTCAGCAGACAAAAAGGCGTGTGGCAATACAGGCGCGATCGTTACTTTTACTGGGTTAGTGCGTGATTATAATAATTCTGGCGACATAGACGGCATCGAATTAGAGCATTATCCCGGTATGACCGAAAAGGCATTAATGCTGCTACTTGAGCAAGCTGTAGATCGTTTTGAACTTAATAGCGCTGGCGCACTGCACAGAGTAGGGCGTATATACAATAATGAACAAATTGTATGGGTGGGTGCCGCCGCTCCCCATCGCCAAGCCGCATTTGACGCTGCCTGCTACTTAATGGACATGCTTAAACAGTCGGTACCGCTTTGGAAAAAAGAATTTAAGGGCGATAAATCTGAATGGGTTGAGGCGAAAGCATCTGACGATAAAGCGGCACTTAAGTGGATGCATAAAAAGTAATGCTATTTTCTTTAGCAATGCGACTTTCAAGTTTTGTTAACTTGGCCATACTTATTTTGGTAAGTGTTAGCGCAAGTGCAAGTGTAGTCCCAGATGTTACGTTTTTTTCCGGCTCTGCAGCACAAGCGGGTAGTTTTGAAGCGGCAAATAATAATGTAAATGAAGGGAGTGTTATTAGTGCCGAAAAACAAAACCAGTCAGTAAATTTCAAGCGCGACGAAAAAATTAACATAGCCGTTGCGGCAAACTTTGCAAAACCGCTAAAGAGTATTGCCGAGCAGTTTACTGAGCTAACCGGCATAGAAGTCGCGGTAACGGTATCTTCTAGCGGTACTTTGTATGCGCAAATTCAACATGGTGCTAGCTTCGACGTTTTTCTATCTGCAGATCGCGCTCGGCCGCAAGCATTAGTTGATAATAACCTAGTCCACCACGGCAATCTGGTGGATTACGCTAAAGGCAAGCTTGCGTTTGTCTATGCTGGCGACTTATCAAGTGAGGCATTCAGTGAAATATCTAGTAAGACATCCGGTGAAAGGAATTGCGAGCAAATCGCGCGCTCATCTACTGGAGACACAACTGCACAAATAAACGTTCAGCTTACCGATTGCTTGTCGAAGCAGCTTGTTCAATTAATGGAAAATCCACAAAACAAGGTAGCTATCGCAAACCCTAAACTGGCTCCCTATGGTGATGCTGCGCAACAGACGTTGCAAAACTTATCCTTATGGCACCAGTTTTTACCTCACAGAGTGATGGGTAAAAACGTGCTACAAACCTTGCAGTTTTATACTACTGGCAGCGTGAAAGGGGCGTTCGTTGCGTACTCATCGGCGTTAGATTTGCCTGCAAACTTATCTTCTAACTTGCCTTCTAATTTTAATAGTGTTGTGATTACCGAAAGCGCTGAGGCTATTACGGTTATCGTCCCGGTACCTGAAACCTTGTATAAACCCATCATTCAGTCGTTGGTGGTTAACAGTAAAACGGTAGCTACGTTATCTCCGAATCTGTTCGAACCACTTCTAATCAAAAATGCGGCAGCGCCAGTTGATGAGCCTATTCACAACGACAACGTTGAGCCAACCAGAGCATTTCGGTTGAGTGACGCTAGTGGAGTGTCATCACCCAGCCTGTTCGTACAGTATTTAATGTCGCAAGGGGTGCAGCAAAGCTTAATTGAATGGGGCTATGAACCTATCATTGCATCGGGCGTCGGTAACTAAGTATGCTCACAGAATTCTTCGGGGCATCGACACTTGAAGCCATATCACTTACCTTTAAGCTGGCCTTTATAACCAGTGGTTTGCTGTTGTTAATCGCATTGCCGCTAGCGTGGTTTTTAGCGAAATGGCAGAGCAAAGCTAAGCCTCTGGTTATGTCGATACTAGCGTTGCCTTTGGTGTTACCGCCAACTGTGCTGGGGTTTTATCTACTTATTGCTTTTTCACCGCAAAGTGCGTTGGGGCAGGGATGGCAAAGCCTAACCGGGAGTAATTTAGCATTTAGCTTTGAAGGCTTGGTATTGGGGTCTGTTATCTATTCCCTTCCATTTGCTCTACAGCCTTTGTACAGCGGTTTTTCACAATTGGATAACCGTTATTTAGATGTGGCAAAAACGTTAGGTTTTTCGGCCACCGAAGCCTTTTTGAAAATAGTGCTTCCTTTAAGCAAAGCCCCCATCGTTGTGGCATTAGGCTTAAGCTTTGCCCATACCATAGGCGAGTTTGGCGTAGTACTAATGATAGGTGGCAATATTCCTGGAGAAACTCAGGTGCTGTCTATCGCGCTATATGAACAGGTAGAAGCGTTGGAATATAACAGTGCACACAACCTTGCGTTGGCCCTTCTTATTTTTTCATTCGTGATGCTCGCGGCGCTCTATCGCTTGAACGGTATCAACCGCAGCAATGAGGCACGTTAACATGCAAATATCTGCGCGACTTTCTAATCGCATTAACGCACAAATCTCACTGCAGCCGCAAAGCCGATTCATTGGGGTGACCGGTCCGTCTGGCGCAGGTAAGAGTAGCCTGTTTCGTGCCTTGGCTGGTGTAGAGAAAAGTGCAAAAGTGCAAACGCCGTGGGCGGATAAAAAAGTCGGTATCGTGTTTCAGCAGCCCATGCTATTTCCCCATACCGATGTGCGGGGTAATTTAGCCTTGGCGCAGCGTCACGCAAGCTCGAATGCGCTGTCTATTGAAGAGAGTTTGCGCGGTTGCTGCAGCGAACATTTAATCGACAAGCCGGTTCAAGCGCTTTCTGGTGGAGAAGCACAGCGTGTCGCGATTGTGCGGGCGTTGGTCAACGGGCCAGATGTGCTACTGCTAGATGAATCGCTAAGCGCAATCGACATTTTTACCCGCCGTAAAATTTATCAATTTTTAAATAACCTATGTGTGACAGGGCAGCTTACCTGCTTTGTTATTTCTCACGACTTAGACGATCTTGCCTTATTTAGTGATGAACTCGTTTACGTTGATAAAGGCAGCACCGAGCTTTGTGGAAAAACGCGTGAGGTATTGACTCAAGTATTCGAAAAGGAAGGGGGAGCGATGCCCTCTAGCGTGCTTGAAGGGCTTAAGGCTTCCTCGTTTGGCGAGCTTGCCCATGATGAACAGCTCAATATTTACCATGGAAATATAAGCGGCGGCACTGAAGCGCAAAAAAAGCAAAGTATTTTAGCTTCAGAAGAACAACATCCATCTCAGGAAAATACAGGTATAGAGCGCGTGATTGTGGCGGGACACGAGGTTTTTATTACAGAAGAGTCGGTGTCTTATTTCCGCCAGCAAAGTGCTGGGCCGGTTCCGGTTCGGTTTGCGATCAAATCCTGTGATGTAAGTATCGATACCAACATCACTGAATTTGGTAATGCCAGCACAAGCAGTATTCTAAATGCGTTGCCGTGCAGTATAACTAGTATCGAACATGTATCGTTTGAGCTTAGCGGTACAGAGGGGGCTGGAAATAACCCTCAAATTGGGCGAGGTACTTCAAGAAATGCAAAAGTATTACTAACGCTGAATGTACTCGACAGCAACCAATCCCTTTATGCCAGCATAAGCTGTATTTCCCTTGAGCGCCTTAATCTTGAAATAGGTATGCAGGTAATTGCACGCTTCAAATTGCCTTAGTTTTATATGGCCTTGGAGTAGCTACTCAGCGTTTCACTTGTATTCAAGTAGGCGTCGAAACGCGCACAAATTGCGCGAATATATATACGCACTGACTCTGGCACTCGAATATGCTCGGATGTAATTTCAATAAGCGAATCTTGTTTCATCTCTGCAAGATTATTCAAAGCTGAAGCAAAATACTCATCGAATTTGATATGGTGTTTGCTTTCAATAGCTAGTTTATTAACCACTAGATTGCACATCAGGCTAGATATTACGTCTCTGCGTATAAGGTCATCTACGGTAAGTGAAAGTCCAACCTTCGAGCAGGGTAGGTGGTTGTCTATGCGGCTATAATATTCCTTAAGATCTTTAGCATTCTGCGCATACGCATTACCTACCGTACTAATAGCTGATACGCCGAACCCTATAAGGTCAGTGTCGCCACGTAGAGTATAACCCTGGAAGTTACGGTGAAGCTCACCTTGATTCTTGGCAATGGCTAATGCGTCTTTGCTTAGGGCAAAATGATCAAGACCAATCATTTCGTATCCTATACTAGTAAAGCTTTTAACGGCGAGGTTGTATAACGACGCTTTTTCTTCACTCGTTGGCAATGTTTCGTCAGCAAATTTGCGCTGCGCCGCAAATCGTTCAGGCAGGTGTGCGTAGCTAAAAAGCGAGATGCGGTCTGGCATCATTGCTTTAGTAGCGGCAATGGTTGATGAAAACGTGTCTAGTGATTGGTTTGGTAAACCGTAAATTAAATCCAAATTAACTGAGTCAAAACCAAGCGAGCGTGCTTCGAACACTAAGTCAGCAATGTGCGATGTGCTTTGCACACGATTAATCGTTTTCTGGACGTTGTAGTCGGTGTCTTGCAAACCAAAGCTGATGCGCGTGTAGCCAAGACATTTTAAGTTCTGAAGGTAACGTTTATCGATATTTCTGGGGTCTAATTCAATAGACAACTCAGCACCTACTTCAAGGGTAAAGTGTTTTTTTAGCAGGTACATTAAATAAGTATGCTGAGTCTCGCTCAAAAAGCTGGGTGAACCGCCACCTAAGTGCAGAGAAACTACACGCCTGCCGTCTGTTAAATAACGCTTAGACAGGAATTCTTTTTCTAGATAGTCTAAATATTCGTCTGCTTTTTCGTTATGACGCGTCACTATTTTGTTGCAACCGCAGTAATAACATAGTGTTTTGCAAAACGGAATGTGCACGTACAGGCTCACCGCAGGTGCTTTAGAAATGTTTAATGCTTGCGGCAACGGGTCAATTTGCAATGGCTCAAACTTAAGTGCAGTGGGATAAGACGTATAACGAGGAGCGTTAAGCGCATACTTGGTAATAGTCGATACGGCTTTTTGTTGTAAATTGTTAATGTTAGTCATATGTTTGCACTTGTCTTTAGGTGTATAGGCGCGAATTGAGCTTGATGGTTTAAGCTTATGTGATTGCTAAGGTATTTGATTTGATCTACTTCAAGGTTTTGGCGTTAAACCTAGCCATTGTTTTACTTTCCCCTGTTGTACTAGTGCAGGCGATGTGGGTGCGAAAAAAGACTGCTGTTCTGCCTGAACCTGAAGGAGAGCGTATATTAGCTTCAGTACAAGGTGCGCCCTTACCAACTACTAACTTATTGGTAGCGGGTGACTCTGCAGCGGCTGGCGTAGGTGCTTTAACGCAACAGAGTGCGCTAACTGGTCTATTGTATTCTAGCCTTAGTCAAATTGTCCCAGCCCGTGTATCGTTGCATGCCAAAACAGGGTTTAAAAGCGAAGATGTGGTTAGTCTTCTGCGAGATCTCCCCCGTGAAAACTTCTCTTCCGCGCTTATTTCTATAGGCGTTAACGATGTCACTAAGTTTGTGTCACTAAAGCGATGGCAGCAAAATATTGAAGCCATCAGTACACTTTTAACGCACAAATTTGGCTGTAAAAAAATAGTGTTTACTGCACTTCCTCCTATTCATTGCTTTCCAGCGCTACCGCAGCCTTTACGGGCATTGTTGGGCTGGCGAGCATTACTTTTAAACCAAGCTCTGGTTAAATCCGTAACAGCACGTTCTAACGCAGAAATATTGTTTGTTACCGCGTTCAAACCAGGCGGCACTGTTACCGATATTCAGCAAAGTGGCTTAATGGCTGAAGATGGCTTCCACCCGTCTTCTAAGGGCTACGAGATTTGGGCGCGCCTGGCTTTAGATAAAATCACGCCCATTCACCATGCCGATATAAACGATTCAAAAAAGACGTTTTAAAACTGACGGGCGACAACGAAAATAGTTGCTAAATGGGGTTGAAGTTTCTTTTTGTAACCTTATCTAAACCCCTATAGATTCAAGACTTCAATAAAGCGAGTCATGTTATGGCAGCAAGTGAGAAAGGTACACAAGGTGTACAGAAAGTAACAGTCAATATGGTATCTGACGTAGTATGCCCATGGTGTATTGTGGGGTATCAGCGGTTGCAAGAAGCGATTAAAACCCTTGATAACATTGAAGTAGATATCAAGTTCCATCCGTTCGAGCTAAACCCAAATATGCCTGCAGAAGGGCAAAACCTTCGTGAACACATTATGGAAAAATACGGTATTAGCGAGCAGCAAAGTGTGGAGAATCGAGCACGACTCGTACAGGCAGGTGAAGAGTTGGGTTTTGCATTTAATTTCAATGACGACTCCCGTATGCAGAATACTTTCAAGGCCCATCAGCTGATTCACTTTGCAGCACAAAACGATCTTGAAGAAGCAATGAAACTCAGCTTGTTTAACGCCTACTTCACTGATGGTAAAGACGTGAACGATCTAGGCGTTCTGATAGAACTGGCAGAGGCTGTAGGTCTTGATAAAGCCGAAACTGAAGCAGTAATCAAAAACGAAAAATACGCACAAGTAGTTCGCGAGGAAGAAACCCTTTGGATGCAGCGCGGTATTCAAAGCGTTCCTACATTTGTGATTGGTAATCAGGGCGTAGCAGGTGCGCAAGAGCCTGCAACATTGGCTGCATTTATTTCCCAAGCAGCATCGCAGCAGTAAGCAGGTTGGATCAGTTTAGAGGTAGTTATGAGTAATCACGTTAACCATTTGTTGGCCCAATGGCTTCCACTTAAAAACAAGCATAAGTGGGTGCTAGGGTTTATTTTTAAAACAGAAGGCTCATGCTATCGCAAGGCCGGCGCTATGATGCTGTTTAGTGATGTCGGGCATCAGCTAGGTATATTAAGCGGCGGCTGCTTGGAAAGTGATATCGTTAAAAAAGCACAGCGTGTGATGACTGACGGCGTTAGCCGTACTGCGGTTTATGACGATGAAGATGAAGAAGATATTGCTTTCAAGCTAGGTGTTGGGTGCGGCGGCGTAGTGCATCTGGCACTCGTCCCAGTTAACGAGAGTAACCAGTATTTATCTTTGGATGTGGTTAGCAAAAGCTTATCAAACGGGAAAGCGTGTGAGTGGCGCTGCGCGGTAGACGGCACTTTGGGTGATTGCACGGAATTGGAAGAACATTCTGCTACACCTAGAAAAGCTGTACTCGACACCGTTGATGGCAAGCATATGTTGTCGGTTTTGATGCTGCCGCCTATCCACCTACTTGTTGTTGGAGGTGGGTACGACGCTACCTTTATGACTAAGCTTGCTAGTTTGCAGGGCTATTTAGTCAGCCTTTGGGATCCAAGGCCTGCACAAGCAAGACTTGAACATTTTCCCGAGGTAAATTACTTGATTGAAGACCCGTCTACTGAAGGCTTACGTCTTCACATGGGCGAACATAACATTCAAGCAGCAGTGCTTATGTCCCATCACAGGGAAATTGATGCAAAGGCGCTGCAGGTGCTAAGCAAGCAATCGTTATCCTATATGGCAATGCTCGGTCCACTGCACCGTAAGCAGGAAATTATGGATTTAGCCGGGCTTGGCGATACCAATTTTACCCAGTATTTCGCAAGCCCCGCTGGTTTCGACATTGGTGGTGAGCTACCAGAGCATATAGCGCTGTCTGTTATCGCTCAGTGCCATGCGGTGTTTCATACCAAACCTACGCATTTAAAGCGTTAGAAAGACTTTCTGAAGGTAACGCCAAAGCTTCTAGGCGCGCCTGGGTAGGCCATGATCTTTCCGGTTTGTACGGGTACATCAAAGCCACTTCGTGCAACGTACTCTTCATCGAAAACGTTGCGCGACCACGCAATAATTTCGCTATCCCATTGTGGGATAGTGAAACTTACGCGAACGTTAAATAATGAAAAGTCGTCAGCGTATTTGTACGGGTCGTTCGCATCATCAAGAAATACGTCCCCCGTGTATTGGTAGTCAATACTGGCGGAGGCTGGATAATTCCCAACGTCGAAATAGTGATTCAGCATGAGAGACAGTGAGTTCTGAGGCTCGAAGCCTACGCGGTCTCCGTCTCTTGAACAGAACGGGTCGTTAGGTTCCACACGGCCCGGGTCATCAATGTCCGTATGCCACGTGTACGCTACCCAACAGGTACCGCGTTCAAACTCATCAAAGTTCGCCAATGTGCGCGATGCAACGGCATGTAATTCGGTGTTTTCTGTTACCAACCAAGTTGCTTCAAGCTCTATGCCTTTCACTATGATATCGCCCGCATTTTGCAGGTTGAACCCCGTTCCGGTAAAGGTCGTCGCCTGAAAGTCGCTAATTTGTGTATAGTGAGCCGCGGCATTTATGCGAACGCCGTATTCTTCAAAATCGTGTTTGATACCTATTTCAGCACTACGTGATTTTTCAGCATTAAAAAGCGGGCTAAGCGAAGGTAAAATTCTGTCGGTATTCGTACCGCCAGCTTTGTAACCTGTGGCAAAACTGGCGTAGGTTAACGTGTTGTCATTAGGGTGATAAGCCAGTTTTACCGTACCGGTTAACTGTGAATCATTTAGCTGCTCATTTAAACCAGGGCGAGGCATAACCGCTGCAGATCCCAAGAAAAAATACCCCCAGCCAGCTTGTTGAAATGGTGCGATAGCGTTAAGAGACTGTGCTGTAGGAGTTTGTCCCGCCGCTAACGCGGCAGCGATGTTTTGTAACCCTTCAACTGCGCGCCCGATATTTGGCCATTGCCCAGGGGCCTGACTTAGTCGATCAATACCAGGCCCTTGCTCATCGTAGGCTCCAACAATCGACTTTTCTTCGCGGGTATAGCGTAAGCCCGTTGTTAACGTGAAATCACTGTTTAACAGCCAATCCAGCTGAGAGAATAAAGCAATACTATCTTGCTCTTGATAGGCGCTGTGCGCGAAAGCAGTACCGGACGGCGCTGGTGCTGCAGCAGGTGCAATGAAACCGGATGTAATTGAAGATAGCTCGCTAATGGCATTAGCCAAAGGCAGGAGGTCAGGCGCGGCTGCATTGAAAAATAAGCTAAAATCATCTTGCGTAGTAGTATCGAAAGTGAGATCTAGGTTTTGGCTATAGTAATAAACACCTATTAAACCGCGCACATCTTCACTGGTGTAATGTAATCTAATTTCTTGAGAAAACGATTGCTGCTTGGCGTCGTTAGTGGCAGTAAGAAGGTCCGCATCAGAAAAGTCGGTATCTACCGTATCTAAGCTATCAAACGCACGATAGGCGCTAATACTCACTAAATCCCATGCGTTGTTTAAAGCCACATCTACTTGAACCGACAGTCCTTTATCTTCCATTTTTGAAAGGGGAGGCTGCGACAGCGATGTCTTATAATTATAAAAGTTTTCACGCCCGTAGATGGTGGCGTTGAATGGTGGTTGAAGCAGCAGTGCATCAGTGCCGAATTTACCCGCTATGTCATTAGCCTGAATGTTGTTTTGAAAAGTAAGTGCGCCGCAGCACCGTTCGTCTAGCTCGCCGTAATCAGCAATAAGCCGTACGCTAATGTCAGCTGTTGGAGTGTAAAGCAGCTGTGCTTTTATCGCAGAACGGTTACGGTTATTCAGGGTTTGCCCGCTGCGCTCATCGGTAATGAAACCGTCACTGTGAGAACTAAAGCCAGATACTCGCATGGCGAGTACATCGTCGACAAGCGAAAACGACGAGCCAGCGCTTAAACGAACCAAGTTATCATTGCCGATTATGGCTTCGGCAAAGCCGTTGCGCTCGTCGTGTGAAGGTGCGATCGTAGTTAACGTCATTGCGCCAGCGGCGGTATTCTTTCCGAATAGTGTGCCCTGTGGCCCACGCAACACTTCAATAGATTCAATATCGACTAAGTCGTTAATTAACGCGTTTTGTCGTGCACGGTATACACCATCTACGTATAAACCCACCGAAGACTCGAAGCCGAAGTTTTGTGAAGACGTGCCAATGCCGCGTATTGAAAACCCTGAATTTGTTACGCTTTGATTTTGAAACGCGCCAAATGCGGGTACGTAGTTTTGCAGGTCAAACACGTCTCGGCTTACGGTCTCAACCAAATCTTGACCTGAAAGCGCAGTGACTGCAACAGGTACATCTTGCAAGTTTTGACTGGTCTTTTGCGCCTGTACAACAATGTGTTCCAGCGCCTTTTTGTTATGCTGAGTAAATAGAGCATTCTCATCGGCGTGAGCGTGGGGAGCCAAAGTAAGTGTCGACGATATAATAGAGGCAATAAACGGCGAACTACATAGGCAACGCGTAGTGGCGTTTTGTGGTGTAGATATGCTTAAGCTATTACAAGACAAAGCGTGTGTAAGTGACTTCATTTTGGTTCTTTTTATTTTTCAAAAGCGGTGGGCTTTAAACAAAATTAATCACGACAAGGTCGCGTCCAAATGCGTACAGTCCTTTACATTTTAAATACGCCAACTTCCCTATGACGTCGTGTCGTGTTTTTTCACTATACAATTTAATAAACATATATTGCACGCATTTGAAGCTATCATGTCAAATTTTGTTCGCAACGTGCAAAAAGCGAACAGATGTTTGGCAGTGAATAGTTTCACATGATGCATACTCATTCAAAATATCAATTAAACTTATATCGCTGTTTTCCTTAGTATGTTGGTTGAAAGTTAACATATTAATAACATCAGGCAGCGGTATGACAGACATCTATTTAGTGCGACATGGTCAAGCCTCTTTTGGCAAAGCGAACTATGACAAACTTAGTGAACTGGGTGGGCAACAGGCCATTTGGCTTGGTGACTATTTCAAGCATCGCAATGTTGAATTTGATGCAGTTTTCTCTGGCGACATGGTTAGGCATCACGAAACCAAAGAGGGTATTGCCTCGGGTATTGCTACTGAAGACTATACGCTACCTGAAGTTACGGTGAATAGCGCCCTGAATGAATTCAATTTTCAGGCAGTGGCTACCGCCTATTTAACACGCTATCCAGAAGCAAAAGTACCTGAAGGTGCTTCGCCTTCTGAGTATTACCGATTACTAAAAAAAGCAATGCTTGCCTGGTCGCAAGACGAATTGGCGCATGAACTCCTTGATGAAACATGGGGTCAGTTCGAAGACAGAGTTCACAGTATGCTCACGCACCTTCAAAGTATAGATGCGAAGCGTGTTCTCGTTGTGAGTTCTGGCGGTGCAATTGCCATGATGCTCAAACACATTCTTGGCTACGATGCGGCCACCGTTGTGAATATGAATTTGCAGATCCGAAATGCCAGTTTTTCTCAATGCTTTGCCAATGCGCGAGGCGTTCACCTTAATAACTTCAACAGCGTACCTCACCTGGATGTGATTGACAGGTTACACGCCATTACCTACAGCTAAATGGGGCAGTTATGAACTTTGAATATAATGAAAAGACCCAAGCACTTTTAGAAAAACTAAAAGGGTTTATGAAAGAAGAAGTGTATCCAATTGAAAAGGAATACATTCACGCCGTAGAAAATGGCTCTGCCAACAATGGCGAAGGTCGTTGGAAAACGCCTGAAATGATGCATACATTGAAAAAGCGTGCAAAAGAAGGGGGCCTTTGGAATCTATTTTTACCTGAAGAATATAAGCCATATGGCGCGGGCTTGACTAACGCAGAGTATGCACCACTTTGTGAAGAAATGGGCAGAGTTTTGTTTAGCTCTGAAATCTTCAACTGTAGTGCGCCAGATACCGGCAATATGGAAGTGCTTGCGAAATACGGTAACGAGAGTCAGAAAAAGCAGTGGTTAGAGCCTCTCTTAAACGGGGAAATACGCTCAGCCTTTGCTATGACAGAGCCTGCAGTGGCATCAAGTGACGCGACAAACATCGAAACTTCCATTAAGCGCGATGGCGATGAATACGTTATCAACGGCCGTAAGTGGTACACCAGCGGTGCTATGAATGAAAACTGTAAAATTATGGTGGTAATGGGCAAAACTGATTTCGATGCGCCTCGTCACCAGCAGCAGTCTCAAATCTTAGTTCCTATGGACACCAAGGGTGTAACTATTGTTCGCCCAATGGCTGCAATGGGCTATTACGACGAGCCTATTGGTCATGCTGAAGTCTTGTTTGAAGATGTACGTGTACCGGCAGAAAACTTACTGCTTGGTGAAGGGCGTGGTTTTGAAATTGCGCAAGGGCGCTTAGGCCCGGGCCGTATTCACCATTGTATGCGCCTTATTGGCTGTGCACAGCGCGCGCTCGATATGGCCTGTGAACGAGTTGAAAGCCGAGTGGCGTTTGGCAAACCGTTGTCAAAACAGCAATCGGTTAGAGAAAGCATTGCGCAGATGCACTGTGATATTGAACAGGCGCGCCTGCTTACTTTAAAAGCGGCAGATAAGATGGATCGCTATGGCAACAAAGTATCGCGCGACCTTATCGCTGCTATCAAGATAGTTGCACCTACTATGGCCTGTAACGTTATCGACCAAGCCATTCAGATGCACGGCGCTGCAGGTACAAGCCAAGATTTCGTATTGTCTGCCATGTACGCTTATGCGCGTACTATCAAACTGGCTGATGGCCCTGATCAGGTTCACATGATGCAGTTAGGTCGTAATCTTATTGCAGAAAAAGCAGTCGCTGAATAGGTCATTGTTGTAAATAAACAATACAAAAAATTACGGGTAAGGAGTGAACGTGTCTAAAGACAATGCGAAAGCCCCACATGTCATAGATTTAGCAGTGCTGAATTCGTATTTATCTTCTGCGTGCCCGAGTATTGGGCACGTCAAAAGCGCTGAGAAATTTGCGGGTGGGCAATCGAACCCGACGTTTAAGCTTACTACGGATAACGGCGTCTACGTGTTACGCCGTCAACCTCCGGGCAAGTTACTGAAATCGGCCCATGCGGTTGACCGAGAATTTCGCGTTATCAACGCGTTGCAGGGCTCAGAAGTGCCTGTGCCCAAAGCGTACCATTTATGTGAAGATGCCAGCATAATCGGTAGCATGTTTTACATAATGGCCTATGTTGAAGGTGACATTTTCTGGAATAGCGCACTGCCTGAAATAGCATCTGTTGCTACTCGTGGTGCCATGTATGATGAAATGAACCGAGTGCTTGCAGCGCTTCACAGTGTAGATATTGAAAGCGCAGGCTTACGCGATTATGGAAAGCCAGGCAGCTACTTTGAACGTCAGCTAAGCAGGTGGACAAAGCAATATAGAGCGTCTGAACTTGAGCATGTTGAAGAAATTGAAAGTCTTATTCAGTATCTTGAGGCCAACCTGCCAAAAGATGATGGTCAAGTCTCGTTGGTCCATGGCGATTTTCGTTTAGACAATATGATGTTTGATATGTCTGACCCTAAAAACCCAAGAGTAGTCGCGGTGCTTGATTGGGAATTATCAACGTTGGGGCATCCGTATGCCGATTTGGCTTACCAATGTATGCAGTTGCGCTTGCCCTCTGACATAGCGCATGCCGCTGGTCTAGGTGGGCTTGACAGGAAGCAGTTAGGTATACCTACGGAAGAAGAGTACATCGATGCCTATTGCAAACGTAGAGGAATAGGCGCGATCAATAATTGGACATTCTATTTAGCATTTAGTTTTTTCCGTTTAGCCGCTATTTTACAAGGCGTAGTAAAACGCGCACACGATGGCAATGCGTCAAGCGAGAAGGCTATGCAATTAGGCGCAATGGTGCGACCTCTGGCGCAAATTGCGAACCAAACCATTCACCAAAGCGAATAAACGCCATATAACGTATTTAATGACATGTCGTGCTATCAATAGCATACACGTCGAACATAGCAACTGGAGACAGTATGAAAGCAATTGTATGCGAATCTTTTGGGCCACTTGAAGAACTTCAATTTAAAGAGGTTGCAGACCCGCAAGTAAAAAAAGGGCATGTAGTCGTAAATGTTGAAGCCGCAGGGGTGAACTTTCCAGACGGACTATTGGTGCAAGGTCTGTATCAAATGCAGCCAGACTTCCCGTTTATTCCTGGCAATGAAGTGGCAGGCACCATATCTGAAGTAGGTGAGGGCGTAAGCCATTTAAAAGAAGGTCAGCGAGTTATCGCGTTGTCTAACTTAGGTGGTTACGCAGAAAAAGCGCTGATCCCTGCCACTCATGTTATGCCGTTACCTGATCCCATCCATGTTAATGAGGGGGCTGCTCTTGTAACTGCGCATGCGACAGCACATCACGCGTTAAAGCAGCGCGCAAAACTGCAGCCAGGCGAAACACTGGTTGTAACCGGCGCAGCGGGTGGTACTGGCTTAGCAGCAGTGCAAATAGGCAAGATTATGGGCGCTAAAGTTATTGCAGTTTGCTCAACAGAGGAAAAACTGGCGCTTGCTAAAGAGTATGGCGCTGATGTTTTAATTAACTACAAAGAAAAAGATCTAAAAGAAACGCTGAAAGAAGTCACAGGCGGTAAAGGTGTCGATGTAGTTTATGAATGCGTTGGCGGTGACACATTCCACGCTTGCAGCCGCAGTATGGCATGGGAAGGGCGTTTACTTGTGGTTGGCTTTGCAGGTGGTGAGATCCCGAAATTCCCGGTTAATTTAGCGCTGGTAAAAGGCTATTCAGTCATGGGCGTTTTTTGGGGCTCGTTTACTCAGCACGATCCAAAAGGCTTCGCTGAAAACATGCAAGAGCTTTCAACTTGGTATGTGCAAGGTAAGGTTAAAGTGGTCGTAGATGAAGCATTGCCCTTAGAACAAGCAACGAAAGCCATGGCCAAGGTAATGAACCGGGAAGTGAAAGGTAAGATGGTTCTTGTGCCCTGATCCTAAAAGCCTGACACGAAGGTAATTAACGAAAAAGCCTGAGCTTTCTGAAGTGACCCCAGTAATTGGATAGTCTAACTACTAAGGGTCTTTCCATTCTATGGTTCAGGCTTTTTTCGAGAGTCATTGAGTAATGGTTATTCTGGTACTAGTTCTACGTTGAATTCTCTGGTCAATACATGACATAAGTCTTTACCAATGCCTATGTTATCTATCTGATAGTCTTGATAACCCTGTTTTTGTACTTTGAGGGTGTAAAAGCCAGGACGCTCTTCCAGCATTGCAATCAAATGGTCTTCTGCACAATCCGTTTCATCAACTATAACAGTTTCAGAATACGCTTCTTCTATTGCAGTAGCAGTAACTCCACATGCGCTTGGCATTTGCGTTGTTTGATCGGTTACTGAAAGCAAGAGGCCATCTTCTACCGTTGCTGTACAAGCCACATCACCTGCGGTAATAAGGTTGCTAATTGTTAGGGTATATTCGTCGTCAGCCGTTTGCTCGTTAATATCGACCTTAATTTCGGTTGGGTAGCCGCGTTCCGGGTCATATTTAACCGATAGCGATTCGGCACGACTTTCTTCTAATGAAATAAGTTGATACAAGCTATCAATGCTTTCTGTATATGCATCATCTAGCGGCAGGGCAATATTGCCTTCAATAATAGTTTGAGAGGTGACCTGACTACCTTCTACCAGTACTAAGCGAGGAAGTGTGGTTTCTTCGGTGCAAAAACATGAAATTTGATATTCAAACTGATAATTGTCGATATTCGCGCTTTCCCACTTTGCGCGGTTTGCGTTAAGGTCGTCGAGTAGGTCGTTTGAATCGCTACCACCGCAGCCTAACAATAGCGTAGTAGCAGAAATCGTCGCGGCAATACGTAAAATAGTAGTCATAACATTCCTTGTTTTTTATTTTTCATGATTAGCCACGACAATAGAGCTCGCAGCAATTTTGTGACAATTAGAAAATAAAAAAGCGGCTTTGAATTTCACGCAATACAAATCCGCTCTGCAATTTATACTAATACAATTGTTGTTAAAGTAAACAGTGTTACTTGGGAACGTTTTGGCGCTGAGTCATTCCATAAGCCACATTCTTGCGCTTCTTCTCCATACACATAGTTTATATACTGAGCTGTCGCGTTACCTAAAGTTCTAAGATGCTTTGGTGGAGTAAGAATTAAACTGACTTAAAATTTGGTAGGTATAGCAGAACAGAGAAACAACGCCCCGTACACGGGGGCGCTCTTTTAATGTATTAAAGGGACATACCGCCTACTATGATATTTTTTTACAGGAACGCTAGCACTGTAGATAGCGTAGCCTCGGGATCTTCTTCGTGAGGCACATGCCCCAAATTGTCGAAAACAACGAGTGTGCTATTGGGAATGTCGCGCTCAAACTGTTTACCCATTTCAAGCGGTATTAGCTTATCTTTGCCACCCCAAATTAATAAAGTAGGAACAGACAATGTGTTGAGTTCATAACGAAGCTTTCCGGGTTGAGTTTGAATGAAACGCTCTGAAATCGCCGCGCGATTACCCTCTCTAAGCGCTAACTCGTAGTATCTATTAACTAATTCGTCAGAGACTAATGATGGGTCTCCGTATACGTTTTCAATACTACTTCTTACAACGAATTTGGGTATGAAATCCTTCAAAAACATGCTTGCAAACTTGTTTTGAGATAGCTTAAACGCAATAGGTACAGATTCTGCTTTATACGGATAGCCAGAAGCGTCAACGAGCACTAATTTAGATATTCTGTTCGGATAACGAACCGCCGTTGCCCAACCAACATAGCCACCCAGTGAGTTACCCGCCACTATAGCGTGGGCGATCCCGAGATGATCGAGCAGCTTCACAAGGTAATCAGTGTACTTTTCTATTGTGTAATTGTTTTGAGGTTCCGGCCCGGTTAGACCAAAACCTGGTAGGTCAAAACGAATAACGCGACGCTTGCTTTTTAGGCCTGATACCCAGCCATCCCAAGTGTGAAGAGAGGCGCCCGTGCCGTGGACTAAAACTATAGGTGTTTTGTCGTTTTTTGGGCCTTCATCACGTATGTGTAACGTCAATCCATCAATATTTACAAATGATGATGCTGAAGACGCCCAGTGCGGTTTAAGTTTCTCCACGGGTATGTCTTGTGCCGAGTGAATTTTTACAAAAATAAGTAACGCAACAGCTATTACTAAAATCAAGCTCACAGTAGCTTTCAACATGTTAATTACTTCTTAACGGAACCTATGGTCACTATAAAATATTATTTTTGCGAACGATATAGGGGGAATTTCGGATATTGTTTGGCTCAACGCTGCTTTAACGCGCAGCACTGTTTGAATTTTTTGTTGCTACCGCATACACAAGGTAGGTTTCTCCCGTATTTAATTTTGCCGCAGTCGTCGTGTAATACGCCGTCGTGATAACGCCACTTACCGTCTTCAACACTAAAATTCGACGTTTCGTGAAGCTGATACATGCTTTTATTTTCAAAATAGTAAGCAGTGAATTCAACAATGGCATTATTGGGCTTGGAGATGGGCTTTAAATTAGGCTTAGAGATTGCCTCGGCGTTGGTTTGCGCTTCGACTTTAGCGTCAGCATGTACAGAACTGTCTATCGAACTCTCTTCAGTACTACTGACCGAGTTACCTACCAAGCTATCTACGGAGTTATCTACGGAGCTAGCCGCTAGAGTGGGGTGTACTTTAAGCGCGAACCATGTCGCACCTTGTGCGCTTTGCGCCAAATCCTCTACAGAAAGACCCTGCTGCTTTTCTTTGGTGTAGGTTTCAAGAATATATTGATAATGCAATGTAGCGTAGGCTGAAAACCGGGAGCGCATAAGTTGCTCTGCAGAACTAGGGTGTTTATCACCCTTAATAAAAGGCTCGCAGCATTCGTCGAAGGATTTTGATGTGCAACAGTAACAGCGCATAAGACAACTCGCAGTTTAAGAGTAAAACAAAGCGCTACAGTATAAGTATAAGTTGCGTGAGCCCCAACTTTTTTAAACGTAAATGTTGCCGATATTCAAAGATTCCTTGGCGGTCCATGCCAAAGGGTACATGTCAGAGATTCCACGCCAAAGAGCTGTATGAAAATAAATATTTAGGCTTTGATTACGCATCGCTACTCAGGCAAACGTAAGATGGGGCAAACGCAAGATGTAAGCATAAACAGGCTTTGTATTACCAAGGACCTAATGCTACGTTTTGTTCGTCATTAATGCTGTTAACACGTACATTCACCAAGCTGACAGAGTAAAGCTCACACAGCTTTCTGATCATTTCACTATCGGTTGGTTGAAGATCTAAATCAATGTCTTCCACATACAGTGTTTTACACTGGCCACCCGTAATCAGCTTACTGATCCATTCGGGCATTTTTTCTTTTTCAGGTTTTTGAATACGGATAGCGTGATCTACAGATTTAGAAAACGACACCGTATTTGAAAGCAGATAATTCCAACCTTTGTCGTTACTTCCTTTTCCATTACCTTGTTTTTCGCCTGGAAACCCTTCTATCGGCAAAGGTAGTTGAACAACATTTGAAACCGAAGCGCGCAAAGCATTGAATCGTGAAACTGAAGATGTGTTCATAGTAAAACCCTTTATGCATTTGCCCTTAAGTTCATAAATCGAACTTCAGGAATATTGTTATTAATTGGTACTGGTTACTTATACAGTGTGTATGTGTATACAGTATTCATAAAAGAGGGATTTGGCAAGTATTTAGTTGTACTTTTTTCACACAAATTGGTGCTTTGTCAGTAACTATATAAAAGACAGTGGTTTTTTTGTGCTTTCGAATTCTGAAGGAAGTATTCATACTCCGATTAGGGTAAGATGCGCGCGAATTTTACATAGAAAACTACTGTATATAGCTGGAGGAGCGTTGAGCGCATTAATACATTTAGGCTACTTGGGGATGTTCTTATCGGCATTTTTGGCTGCCACTATATTGCCTTTTAGTTCTGAAATTGTGCTTAGTGCTTTATACAGTAGTGGGTTGAGCTGGGTGTTGTTGCTTGTTGTTGCTTCGTTAGGAAATGTACTCGGCTCGGTGGTTAATTATGCATTGGGCTTCAAGTTCGGAAAAGAAATTGCGACCGATAAGTTAAAAGTGAGCGAAGCAGCGTTTAACCGTGCAAGCTACACCTTTACAAAGTGGGGGAAGTGGAGCTTGTTTTTATGCTGGGTACCTATTATTGGCGACCCTATTACTTTAGTAGCAGGTGTACTTAGAAGCCCGTTTTGGTTTTTTATTCTCGCGGTAACGCTTAGCAAAACAGCGCGTTATGCTGCGCTGCTTTACGTGCTTGTCTAAAAGGTTTTCGACTTTAGTTTTCTCACGCCACTGCGTTTTTGTCTCTCGACTTCTTTTGGCTTTTCTTGTGATGCGTCACATACCATTGCTTCATTCTTGGGCTTATTAATAGTAGTCCAATCATCCAGTACCAAACGGGCTCTTGCCAAAACGTCTTCTGCGACCAACTGAAATGGAGTAGTGCAAGGGGCAGGATCAGGTAAACGCTGTTATGAAGCTTCTGCCACTTTCTTCCCATATTGCGCTGGATGCGCTTAAACGACGTGGCAGTGAGAGCAAAAAGAAGAAGTAACGCTGCCATGCCAACAATTATGTAGGGCCTGCTTACTATCTCGCTAGCCACTAGTGCCATATCAAGCTGGAGTTCAAACACAATGTAAGTGAGCAGATGTGCAAAGGCGTACACAAAGGTGTATACGCCAATCATACGTCTGAATTGCATCGGTTCTGGGCTTGGTAGCCATTTAGCAAGTGGGCTAAGAGTAAGCGTGAGTAAAAGAAAGTGAATTGCCCAAGTTCCAGTCTCATTAATAAGGGTATTTACAGGGTCTGGACCAAGCTGATCGGTTACCCCTGCAAAAAACAACCAGGTGATATAGCCCAATGCTAAAAGGTGAATAAGACCTTTTAGGCTGCGGCGCTGCCATACAGAGAGTCGAAATGGTTTTTTTCTTAACGGCATTAAATGAACAACTTAATAATAATGTTTAAAAACTCTAGTTAAGTGATATTGATATGAATGACTAGCTATTTGGTTGTGGCCTCATAAAGTCACAACTAGTAATAACGGGATAAGTTCATATCTTTGTATAGCGGCGCGACTTCGCTGTAACCGTTGAACATTTGGGTGTCGATGCGATTTCTGGCGAGTAGCCCACCTGTGGTTATTCTACGCTCGCTGGCCTGGCTCCACCTTGGGTGCGACACGTTTGGATTCACGTTGGCGTAAAAGCCATACTCGTTGGCGGCCAGTCGATTCCATGTGGTAGGCGGCTTCTTGTCGGTAAGGCGAATTCTCACAATAGACTTAATGCTCTTAAAACCATACTTCCACGGTACAACAAGCCTGATAGGCGCGCCGTTTTGAGGTGGCAAGGTCTTCCCGTAAAGACCAACCGACATGAGCGTTAACGGGTGCATGGCTTCGTCAAGACGCAAACCCTCTACGTAAGGGTAATCAATACCACCACCGGTAAAGCGGCTTCGTTGACCGGGCATTTGCTCAGGGTCATATAAAGTTTCAAATGCCACATATTTGGCTGACATTAATGGTTCGGCTTGTTTTAACAAAGCCCCCAACTCAAACCCAATCCAAGGCACCACCATCGACCATGCTTCAACACAGCGCAAGCGGTAAATGCGTTCTTCAAGGGGAAAACGCTTTGTTAAGGCATCGTGATCAAGCTCAATGGGGTTTTTAACCATCCCGTCAACTTTTAACGTCCATGGATTAGTTTGAAATTCAGTCGCATTTTTAGCAGGTGCATCTTTAGATGTGCCAAACTCATAGAAGTTGTTGTAGCTGGTCACTTTATCTTCAGGCGTTCGGGTTTCCGTTATTTGGAACTTAGAGGGCTGACTAAACTCAAGCGCCTTTCCTTTAAACGCTGTCTTTTCTTCCTCATCTTCCCAAAACCAACCGGCAGCACCTGCCGACTTTGCAAGTAACGTAGACGCACCTACAAAGCCCATAGATTTGAGCAATGAACGACGACTCTTGTAAACGTCTTCATTGGTTACGTCGTTATCAGTTAATTTTACTGAGGGTTTAAATGGTTTTGGCATTACGTCACCTAAGTTATGATAAGACTACGAGAACTGGTCGTTACTTCAACCGATACATTTAGCTACGTTAATGTAACGAGTAAGTTCAACATAATAAAAAAGACCGAGAGTACGGTCTTTTCATTTCAATTAATTTGGAAAAACAAAACAATCTACATATGCAGACTATCTTGAATACCGCCTTGTTTAGGTGAAAAGATATTACTGTATAGGCGAGATGCGAATTCATCGGTCATACCCGATATATAGTCGGCGAGAACGCGCATACCATTGCCGCTCTCACAGGCCTTACGCCAGCGAACTTGGGTGTTTTCGGGAAGTAAGCGGTCGGGATCTGATGCAAAGGCTTCAAAAAGTTCCATAACTACCAGCTGTCCCTTGTATTCTAATAGCTGTACATCGGGGCGGCGTATTACTTTGTTAAATACAAAGCGTTTGAAAAGCTCTAGGGCTTGTGCAAATTGCTCAGGCATCACGGCGTTGAACGCAAGTAACGGGTGAGCGAACCCCTCCACGCCTTTTATTTCAATAGCCGTGATAAAGCTATTAACCAGCGCACCTATGGCATTTTTTCTTTCGTGATGTGCTGCGCTAAATAGTTTGTTGGTTAACTCTTCTATATTATTTGACAGCCAAGGTACATCTAGCGCTTTAAGCGGCGTGGTTACATCTTCGACAAAGTGATGCTTGTCGACCATATCCATTACAATGGCATCTTCTAAGTCGTGAATGCCATAGGCGATATCGTCAGACAGCTCCATAATTGAGCAGTCGAACGATTTAAACTGCGTTTTGCTGTGCGCATTCGGTTTTGCAGTAAACTGCATATACGCATCTTTATCTTCATTGCTAAATGGCGCAAGTAGCCAGTCGAATAGGGGCTCATCGCAGCGAAACAGACCTTTTGGCGGATGCCAGTCGTGGGCCTTTACCTGACGAAGTGAAACAGGGCGCTCGGGCGTAGCTTCTTTACAATGAAGGGCATCGATAAAGTTTGGATATTTAACCAAGCCTAACACGCTTCTTCTACATAAATTCATGCCGTGTTCGGCGGTATAGGGCTCTAGCTGAGTGATGATCCTAAAGGTTTGTCCGTTTCCTTCAAACCCGCCGTATTGGTGCATCATGTAATTAAGGGCAATTTCACCACCATGGCCGAATGGGGGATGACCAATATCGTGAGCCAAGCAAAGGGTTTCGATTAACGTAGGATCAAGCGCTAACGTCGTCGCAATATCTGGAAATTTCACCCAAAGCTGAGCAGTAATACCGGTGCCAATTTGGGCGGCTTCTAGAGAGTGGGTTAGTCGAGTGCGATAGAAGTCGCTCAGCCCCACACCGAGCACTTGGGTTTTTGCCTGCAATCTGCGAAAGGCAGCGCTGTGAAGAACACGCGCTTTATCACGTTGATACGGATTGCGATGATCGCCGTCTCTTGTTTCGCTACGGGGTAAACGACGCTCGTGTAATGCTAATTCCCAATCGCTTGTTGCCAAAAAAACCTCGCTGCCTTGCTGTGTGTGCTACTTCTATTCGTCAGTATAGTGATTTAAGCGCTGTTTATCGCCTTGCTCACATATCGTCTTGCGTAATTTCATCAAGACTTAAAGAAAAGCTTGGTACGTAACGCGTTAAGAAGTAGTCCACCTCTTCAGAATGATACTCTTTAAGGGTTTTATCTAATCGTTTCTTAGCCAGCTTGAACTCTTGGTTACCAGCAGCTAATTCTTCAAGCGTTTTTAGGTAAGCGCAAAGCACGTCTGCTGCTTTCACAATAAAAGCTTCTTCTTCGCTGTGGTAGTGATGATCAATCAGTGCCGCATAGTCTTCTCGAAATGCCTCTGGCGCCATTTCAATGAGCTTGTTCTCTGCAATTTTTTCGATCTTTTTGTATTCTTCTTTAATCGCAGGGTTGAAGTATTTTACTGGAGTAGGCAGGTCTCCGGTGAGCACCTCGGACACATCGTGAAATATTGCCATGGTAGCAATACGATCAGGGTTTAGTGCGCCGCCAAAAAACTTATTTTTTATTAAGGCAAGCGCATGGGCAACCATGGCCACCTGCAAACTGTGCTCCTGCACATTTTCTGTGCGCACATTGTGCATCAGCGGCCAGCGATTAATAAGCTTTAGGCGCGCCAGGTGCGCAAAAAAGTGACTTTTGTCAGACACGTTACGCCCCCTGTTTATACGTTCTAAAGAAGTTGCCAATACGATGCAGTGCAGGCACCAATACATCGCTGTGCGGTAAAAATACTAATCGAAAGTAAGTACCTTCCGTCAGGTTAAACGCGCGACCGTGTACCAGCAGAATTTTTTCAGAGCTTAATAAATCCAGCACCATTTGTTCGTCGTTTTGAATGTTGAATTTCTTCTCATCCACTTTGGCGAAACAATACATGGCACCTTTAGGTTTAACGCACGAAATACCGTCAATGCCGTTTAGCATATCTGTAGTCACGTCGCGCTGAATGCGAAGGCGCCCGTTTTCTTTCACCAAGTCGTCAATGCTTTGATAGCCGCCTAACGCTGTTTGAATAGCGCTTTGACAAGGTACGTTAGCGCACATACGCATGGAAGATAGAATATTGAGCCCATCAATATAGTCCGACGCCAAGCGTTTATTGCCGCTAACAACAAGCCAGCCAGAGCGAAAGCCCGCCACGCGATAGTTTTTGCTTAACCCGCCGAAGGTAACAAAAAATACGTCATCAGCGAGTGACGCAATACTGGTGTGCTGGGCTTCATCGTATAAAATTTTGTCGTAAATCTCGTCGCTAAATACGACTAAGCCATGCTCGCGGGCTACTTCAACTACGTCTTGTAGAAGGGCTTTGTCGTACACAGCACCTGTAGGGTTATTGGGATTAATCAGTACAATCGCGCGAGTTTTGCTGGTGATTTTACTTTTTATATCGTCAATGTCTGGGAACCAGCCTGCTTGCTCATCGCAACGGTAATGTACAGGCGAACCTGACGATAGGCTAACTGCGGCCGTCCAAAGCGGGTAGTCAGGGCTTGGAATTAGCACTTCATCGCCATGATTAAGTAGCGCCTGCATCGCCATCATGATTAACTCAGATACGCCATTACCAATATAAACATCGTCTACACGGATGTCTTTAATGTTGCGCTGTTGGTAGTACTGCATCACGGCCACGCGGGCGGCATAAATTCCTGTCGAGTCTGAATATCCTTGAGACGTAGGCAGGTTATGAATAACGTCTTTTACAATATCGTCAGGGGCTTCAAATCCAAATGGGGCAGGGTTACCGATATTCAGCTTTAATATGCGGTGTCCTTCGTCTTCCATTTTGCGTGCTTGCGCAGCGATTGGGCCTCTAATGTCGTAACAAACGTTATCTAATTTATGTGAGCGAGATACAGTTTTCATGGTCTATCTGGTTGATTTACATACCCTGAGGTTATCGCAATACAAAGCCATATGCGATGGCCTTTTTGCAGTATTTCCCCTTTAAGTACGACTTTTTTCACCAAGTGGCTATTTATTGACCACATAACGAGATGAATGATCCGCTTGTCACTTAAGTATAAAATTTATGTTAATAGCTTGTGAACTTTTCATTCAGCGCCTATCGTAGTAGTAAGGCGTGTATAAAAAACGCGTTAGTAACAAACAGGCTAACAAGCAGAGGTGATAAGAATATGTCGCACCATTTCAAAGAAACACCAGAGAATGCGATCACGCAAAGCGGTATAGCGCGTGTTATTCCATGTAAAGAGTTAGACGTTGGCGATCCAATAAAGTGGTTGTCATTGGCATTACGAGACGCTATGCGCGCGCCGGGACTCACATTGTTTTATGGCGTTCTTTTCGCGGTTATTCCGTGGTTCATTATGTACTTGGTTGAAATGACAGGTTGGCACTTAGTTATTTTACCCGCCATTGTTTGCTTTATGTTGATAGGGCCGTTTCTGGCTGCTGGTCTTTATGATGTAAGCTGGGAAATGGAGAAAGGCCATAAGCCCACATTGCGCCATTCGCTGCGCGCAATGCGCAGAAATGCGTTTAACGAATGGGGCTTTGCTATTTTGCTTATGGTGATGATGATATTTTGGCTGCGTGTGGCATCGCTAATCCATGCACTTTATCCACCATATATAGAGAACGACTTGGAAAGCTTACTACCGTTTCTAGCGCTGGGCACAATCGTCGGTGCGGGTTTTACACTGGCAATGCTATTTATTACGGCGTTTACTCAACCTATTTTAATGGAGCGTAAGGTAGATCTTGCAACTGCAGTGCTTACCAGTGTGAATGCAGTGTGGTTGAATAAGGTACCCATGCTCATTTGGGGAGCGATTATTTTTACCACAGTAGCAATTGGCTATGTGACCGGTTTCGTGGGTTTTATCGTGCTCATGCCGATTATCGGCTATGCATCGTGGCACGCTTATATTGATGCAATTGAGACTAAGCGCGAACGTAAATATGAATAATTCACTTCGTTTTCTGTAATTAAATTACGAAAAAATGTATTTTTCAGCGCAATAAATACGCTTATTTGCCATTTGTTTTGTTAAAATTACAGTTTTAAAGCCCCGAAAGGGGCTTTTTTATACTTAAGTCTTATACTTCTTTCTTCCTATAAACATAGTGGCTAGATATATTAGTAATATGCAATTTATGTTATGCCAAATAATTCAATGGGTTAGCATGGTAACAACAGTGTAACAACTTGATTTACTAAGCATTTACCCAGGTTACACAATCATTCAACAGAAAAAATTTTATTCTTGATGCATAAATAAAGGGCGTTGAGCAAATTGTTGATTCATTCAACTCTGCTCAACTTAACTTGAGAGTTTGCCACAAACTTGCACAGCACCCTTAACCACACATTGAGGATTTTAAAATGAAACTATCTAACCTACTTAAAGTTTTTGCAGCTACTGCGACTGTCGCTTTTAGCATCAATGCAAATGCAGCCGCAGAGTCCAAAGACATTCGCTTCGTAGGCGAAACCCAGTTTGCAGGCTTTTGTAAAGCGATTATCAACGATGACGTAAGAGTACTTCGTTCAAGCCTTTCACGTAACGTAGGTCGTATTGGCGCTAGCCAGCGTGAAGTATTGCGCATGGTAACGTCCGAGGAAGGCCTAACATGTAATGGAAGTAGCCTAATTAAGTTTTCTGAAGAGCGTCACGCTGATGCGGTACATGAATACCTAACGTCGCGTAGCTAAGGCATTGACTGCGGTTACCATTAGTCCAGAAAAAGCGGGCTAGCTTGCACTCATCGTCAATCACGTTGACGTAAATGGTGAAAACTAGACCCGCTCTTTGTCTTATTTTTGCTTTAATATGCGCCTTAATTGGCGATTTTAATATATGTGGCTACACGCGCTCTACTGTTTTTAAACAAACGCTGCGTTTTAAACCTAAGCTTTAGCAATAACACATAGGCAAGAGGAACTAAGAATAAACTGGTTAGCGTTGAGAACACCAGCCCACCAATGATCGCTATCGCCATCGGTGAGTAGGGAGGACCGTCGCCGCCTATTCGAGTACTCCCCATCGCAAGTGGAATAAGCCCTAAAACCGTTGTGGCTACTGTCATCAGAATAGGCCTAATGCGTGTCATACATCCTTCAATCACTGCGTCATACAGCGACAGACCTTCATTAATGAGCTGATTAATTCTGTCCACCAATACGATGCCATTGTTAACCACAATACCCATCAGGATCAGCATGCCAATCATCCCCATGATAGACATAGATGTACCTGTCACCATAAATGCCCAAAACACACCGGTGAACGAAAATAACAGCGAAGTGATCACAGACGTTGGAAGTATCAGCGATTCAAACAATGCAGCCATTACAACGTATATCATGCAAAGTGCCAGCAGCATATTCATTTGCATTACGGCATTGGCTTCATTCTGGCGAGAGAAGCTGCCGTCAAGCGTCCACTTGTAGCCTGTCGGCAATTCGATATTAGCTAATGCTTGTTCTATGCGTTCACGAGCTTGTTCGGTGGTGGTTTCACCCGCTAGATTTGCACCAATAGCTAGCGCCGTTTGACGATAGTTGCGGTTAATTTGCGAAAGCTGTGGCACCACAGAGAAATCTGCAATCATGTTCAGCGTTACCGATTGACCCTGCGTAAACCCAATATTGATGTTCTTAAGTTCGCTTAGCGAAGCTTGAATATCGCTGCCAAACTTAAGCTGCACTGCGACTTCTCCGGCGTCACCATAGCGGAATGTACGTAAATTACTGCCTCGTAGTGCCGTAGAGATAAGTTTAGCCACATCGTTTACTTGTATGCCAAAGCGGTTTGCTTTCTCTCTGTCTATGCGTATTTGAACCTCATCGCGGGTAGACCCCGTGTCGGCTTTTACATCCTCCAGCCCTTCTACAGCAGAAAGAATAGGAACTATTTGCTCTGAAATGTTTAGCAAGGTTTCGGACGATTCACCCAACAGCGTAACTCTTACGCCACCGCCGTTGCCGCTATCCCATTGGAAGGAGGGGCGAGCACGCACAAATGAAGGCATGTTTTCACGAATATCCTCCTTAATCTTTCCTACACTTACGGGCAGTTCGTCATTAAGCGTAATACCGCTTACTGCATGGCCGGCAGTAAAATAAGTATAAACCTGTTTAATATGAAAACGTTCTTGGTTTTCATAAAGGTAAGCTTCCATTCTATCTACGGTTTTTTCCACTTCTTCAAGCGTAAAATTCTGCGTTACGTGATAGTTAAGCCAAATACGTTCCTGGTTGTTATTACCCTCATCGTCAGACGTAACTACCTGCATGGGTACAATTGTCGATGCAAGTAGCAATAGAGCAATTACACAGGTTGCGCCTTGGTGCTTCAACATCCAGTTAAGTGCGCGGCCATAGCCTTTGATATATGTTGGCGTTTTAGGCGCTTTTACTACGGGAATTTTTACCTTTGTTGTCAGTAGTGGGATAAGAGTTTTAGCTATGAAAAGCGATGCGAAAAGAGATATACAGATAGCCACAGCAACGTGCTCTAAGAAAATAGTCACGTCTATTTTTACCCCAATAATATTGGGTAAAAACACAATTGCCGTAGTAGCAGTTCCGGCAATAACGGCAAGGCTGACTTTATTTACACCAATTTGGGTGGCCCGCTTAATATCTCCCTCTTGTTGGCGTTCTTGAAATACGCTTTCAGTGATAACAACTGCGTTGTCTACCAGCATGCCTACCGCCAACATCAGGCCCATAAGGGATAGAATGTTGAGGGTATAACCCAATAGATACATTACGCCTAAGGCAATACAGATAGAAAACGGTACAGAAAGCACGACGATTAAGGTGGTGGTAAGCTGGCGCAAAAATAAGTACAGCACAATAACTGAAAGCAACGCACCTAAAAGACCTGCGTTTAGCAAATCGCTCAGCGACGAAGTCACGCTTTTCGCGGTGTCGTCCATCACAAATAAACTAATGCCTGTAAACTCAGGGTCTTCCTTGGCTTTTTCGATAACCTTCATTACCGCGTCGGAAACTTCTACAAGATTGCTGCCCGATTCGCGAAATACGTTAAAGCCTACCGCAAAGGTGCGATCTAAATGGCGTCCTTCGTTGCGTTGAGGAAGCTCATAAGTCACGCTGGCAATATCAGACAAGCGAACGCTGCGGGTAACCCACATGTTTTTAAAATCGTTTACATCGGTAAATTCGCCAGTTGGGTTAACCAGAATTTTTTCACCGTTATTGTACATGTAGCCCGCGGTGAGCGAGAAGTTGGCGTTTTGAAGCTGTTGCTCTAAGCGTGTACCGTCTATTTGGTAGGCCGCCATTTTCTTAGGATCTAAACGAATAGTGATTTGGCGCTTCACGGTGCCGTATAGCTCAACTTTTGATACACCCGGAACACGCTCTAGCGGACGCTTAAGGTTACGCTCAAGCAAGTCGTAAGCATTCGATAAATCGCGGTCGCTCGATACGCGCAGCTGGAATATAGGCATATCGTTTGTGTTGAACTTATACACCATGATCCGCTCTACATCGTCAGGAAGTTCATGGCGAATAGCATCAATCTTTTCCCGCGCCTCAATGCTTTTAGCTTTAAGGTTTTCATCCCAGTCGAACTCCACAATGACCTCAGCCATATTGTCGTACGAGCGGGCCCTTAAGCGCTTTATCCCCGACATGGTAGCAACGGCCTCTTCAACCGGACGGGTTATCATCGTTTCAATCTCAACTGGCGTTGCATCAGGGTAGGGGATCTGCACTACCATTTCTGGAATATCAATCCCAGGGAACTTTTCAAGGGGTAACAGGCGTCCAGATACAATGCCGAAAAGCAACATAGACAAAAACAGCATTCCAATGGTAACGGGCTTGTTTAGCGCAAAGCGTGCAAGCCCAGCGCCTATACCTGCAATTTTTGAAAGGTGCGGCTGTGAAGCTATGTCTGTCTCGCATTGACTCGGTTCACGTGTTTGGCGCTTGTCAGTATGGGTTTCAGAACTGTTATTAGCGTTGTTAAAAGGTGTACTCATAGTACACCTCCTTTCGACATTGCTGCTTCGTCACCAAAGCCCGCATTAGTATTAACAGACGTTTTCTGCGCAACGTTTTTCTTCACGTCGAACAGGCTGTAAAGCACTGGCAGTAAAATGAGGGTAAGCAAGCTTGCAAACAGAAGGCCGTAAATAACGGTGATGGCCATTGGCGTGCGAATTTCAGCACCTTTACCAAAACCAAACGCCATAGGCAATAACCCCAACACCGTAGTGAGTGTAGTCATCACAATAGGGCGCAGGCGAGTCTTTGCAGCATCTAAAATAGCGGTGTCTTTATCTACTCCTTGACGGCGTAACTGATTTATACGGTCAACTAATACAATAGCGTTGTTCACTACGATGCCGCACAGCATAATCAAACCGATAAATACCACCACGTTAAGCGGCGTATTGGTAAGCCACAACCCGTACACAGAACCTGCACCGGCTAGCGGCACGGCGAACAAAATAAGCAGTGGGTGCAACAACGACTCAAACTGTGACGCCATAACCAAATACACCATAAACACGGCAAGTGCCAGGGCAAACTGTAGGGAACGGAAGCTGCTTTGCATGTCTTCACTTTGCCCGGTTACTGTTGCACTTAATGACAAAGGAAGCTGGGTTTCATCAATGACTTTATTAGCAACGGCAACTGCTTCATCAAGCTTACCTTTGGCTAAGTTTGCCGATACCAATGCTACACGCTGCTGTCCAACGCGGGTGATCTCGCTAGGACCTACACTTATATATACGTCTGCAACGGCACTTAATGGAATAGGTTGTGCAGAGCCTGGGTTAACAACAATGGCACGTACGCTGGCGATGTCATCTCGCTGGTTTTCTTGGGTTCTTACCAGCACATCCACCTTTCTGTCTTCAACACTATACTGTGTGGCGACACGGCCACCTACTTTGGCCGCAATAAGCTGAGAAACGGTTGATGCATCAAGCTCAAGGCGAGCAAGTTTTGCGTGATGGAAGGCTATTTTAAGCTCTGGGTTTCCGTCACGAATGCTGGTCGTTACGTCTGCAAAATTATTAAAACTGGCTAGTTTGGTCGCAATAGCGTCGCCATACTGTTGTAACTGATTTAGGTCGTAACCCGCAATTTCAATTTGAATAGGCGATGCAAAGCTAAATAGCTCTGGCTCTGAAAACGTTGCCTGAACCTGAGGTTTAAACGCTAAATGATCACGAAGCGCACGCTTCACATCGCCCATATCGCCAGCCGTCGCCGTAGGCTGCATAACAATGTTTAAGCGGCCCCAATGATCACCACCCTGATTAGGCGCGGCGCTTATAAGACTGCCCGTACCAGACATGGCATACGTGCGAAGCACCTTGGTTTCGCCGCCATCATTGTTATTCACTGCAACCGCAGCAAGCTCGCTGATAATAGCGTCGGTACGCGCTAGTGGCGAACCCGCAGGAAGGGTCACTTCTACCGAAAATTCTCCTTGTGACAGGGTAGGAATAAGTTCCATACCTAGTTTTGGTACCAGCATTATCGCGCCAGCAGCAAGAATAAAGGCAGTAGCTAACACCAGCGCTTTGGCTTTAAGACTTACGCGCAGCAGTTTTTCATAAGCAGAAGCGAGAAGGTCAAACCCTTTGTTAAATACCCAGATAAGTGGTTTAAAGGCAACGCTTAATAACTTGCTGACGATATGCCATGCACCTATCACCAAGGTGACCAAGGCTGCAGGTAAAAATACAAAGATAAGTCTGAATACCCAACGAATTGGCAGGGTAACGTAATACATAACTTTGCCAAACGTTGACGTAGGGGGGGTAGGCGCTGGTGTAGTGAACACCTCTTCGTGATCTAGCTGTTGCTTTTTCTTCTTATGTGCCATTGCAGGGATAAGTGTGAGTGCAACAACAAGCGATGCAGCTAAAGCGAACGACACAGTCAACGCTTGGTCTTTAAACAGCTGACCTGCAATACCTTCTACAAATATCAGCGGCACAAACACGGCCATAGTGGTCAGTGTCGAAGCCACAATTGCGCCAGAGACTTCTTTTGTTCCTTCGCTGGCGGCAGATGCATCAGTGTCTGTGGCTTCTGCCGTCGTTTTTTCATTAGCTGTAGCGTTATCACTTCCAGCCATTTTTAACTTCTTATGACGATCGATATTTTCAAGCACAACAATGCTGTTATCTACTAATAATCCAACAGCCAGCGCGATACCACCTAAGCTCATCATGTTTAAGCTTATGTCGTTGGCATACATTAGATTAAAGGTGGCAATTACTGATACCGGAATAGAAACCGAGATTATAACGGTAGCCCAGAAGTCTTTAAGAAAAAGGTACAGCACCAACATGGCTAAAATACCGCCCATCACTGCCGCTGATTTTACGTTATCTATAGCTTGCTTGATGAACACACTTTGGTCATAAATTTCGCTAAGCGTGTAGTTAGAAGGCAGGTTGGTGTTGACCTCATTTAACCGGCTAGCCACTTTTTGCGCAACGTTAACGGCGTTAGCATCGCCTTCTTTATAAATGGCAATTTCAATGCCTTCATTGCCGTTAAAGCGCGTTACCACATCACGATCTTTATAAGCACTTTCAACCGTTGCCACGTCTTTAAGTTGAATGTTTCTGCCTTCAAAACGCCCAATGAAGAGGTTTTCTATATCGCTTAGCGTTTCAAACTGATTTAAGGTTCTGACCAAAAACGCCTGGGCTGCGTTATCAATTCGACCGCCCGCCGCGTTAATGTTTTCGGCACTGACCCGGTCAACAATGCGGGTAATAGGAATAGACAGCTGACTGGCTTTCTGCTGGTCGATAAGAATGTGAATCTCGTTTTCTAAACCACCGCCAACGCGCACGGCTGCCACACCCTCTACTGACTCTAGCGCGCGTTTTACTTGCTGTTCGGCATATAATCGTAATCGCTTCATTTGCGCTACGCTTAAACTTGACGTATCGCTTTGTGCCGTCAGCCCCAGTTTAATTACCGGGTCTAAACTTGGGTTAAAACGAAGGAGCCTTGGCTTTTCTATATCAAGGGGAAGCTGTAATACATCAAGTTTCTCGCGCACTTCTAAGCTCGCGAAATCCATGTCAGTACCCCATGCAAATGAAAGCACTACGTCAGACTGGCCTGCACGCGATGTGGACGTGACTTTACGTACACCTTTTACTACGCCGATGGCCTCTTCAATGGGTTTTGAAACCAGTTGTTCTACTTCGCCTGGCGCTGCACCATCGTAGCCGGTGCGAATGGTGAGAGTAGGGTAAGATAGGTCAGGCAGTAGGTTAACCGACAGTCTGCCTAACGACACCATACCAAAAAGCAATACCGCAAAAGTGAACATACTAACGGCAACAGGGCGCTTTACAGCAATATCTACAATACGCATTGTGTGAGTTCCTTGTTAGGCCGAATTAGCTGTTAACTACTTCAACAGGGGCGCTGTCTTTCAAGTTTTGGTGGCCTGCGGTAACCACTTCTTCATTACCATTTAAACCATTGGTAACTTCGATGACTTCGTTGTTTTCAAAGCCAGTAGAAATGTTCACTTTTTTAACTTTGCCGTTATCGACAACGAATACGCTATGGCTATTGTCAATAGTAACTAAGGCTCTGCGGGGTAAAAGGGTGGCGTTGGCGTGGGTGGCATATTCAAGAGATACATCGGTAAACATGCCGGCTTTAAGCTGGTTGCCTTCGTTTGGTACTTTTAAAGTTACTTTAAACGTGCCGGTGGTCGCATCAATGACCGGGCTTATACGTTCAACGCTCGCGGTGATACTTCTGTCGCCTAAAGCCGCCACGGTAAGCATTGCACCTTGTCCAATCACTACGTTAGGTAGCTCATTTTCAGGCAGGTACACAATGCCTTGAAGATTGCGCTGTTGAACGATATGAAACATCCTTTCCCGCTGGAAAGATTCAGTAAGGTTACCAACTTTGGCATTCCTTTCTGCAATGTATCCATCAATTGGTGCCGTGATCGTTGCTTCTTTCAAATCAAGTTCAGCCAAGCGTACAGATGCTTTTGCTGATTCAAATTGCGAAGTGAGCTTGTCGTAAGTGTCATCGCTGATAAGCTTTTTAGAATAGACTTTGTTGACCTTTTCTAGTTCGCTTTCAATACCAGCTAAATCAGCCTGTGCTTTTGATAAGTTCAGCTCGTAACGGCGCTTATCTAGCTGTGCCAGGACCTGGCCTTTTTCAACATAATCTCCTTCTTCTACGAAGATTTCTTCGATAATTCCAGATGCTCGCGCAACCACAAAAGCTTCTTCACGGGCTTCTAAAATAGCGGTTGTATCGTAAGTGGACGTAATGTCGCCGGTAACAATGGTTTGAGTTTCAACAGGAATAGCAAAAACGGTTTCTTCAACTTCAGTGGTATTGGCTTGGTCGTTAATGGCATCAGCATTAGAACATGCTGTTATCGAGAGAGTGAGGGCAACAATACCGCTTCCAACAAGTAATTTGAGTGATGTTGGCGAAAACGGTAATAAAGAACGTATTGGTGCAAAAGAGGTGTTGCTGTGCGTTGTAGTTTCCATGGTCAATAACCCTAACGTAATTGTCGTTATATAATAATGACCACATACAGCAGCTAATATGCCAAAGATGTTAACTAATGTTAATTGCTAATTATTTCAATAATTTACGAGTGTAAAAAGCAGTTTCAACGAAAAAGCCAACCCAAGTGGTTGGCCTTTTCTACTAATGCTTAGCGAGAATTGCTAATAAGCGGTGAGTTCTACAATAGTCTATTAAACCAAAGTATAGCTTGTGGTGATTTCAACATTACCCGTTAGCATTAGCATGACGGAACAGTATTTTTCTGCAGAAAGCTGCACCGCACGGGCAAGAGCTTTTTCGCTAATCCCGTCACCTGACACCGTGTAATGGGCGTGAATTTTAGTAAATACACGAGGCGGCTCTTCAGCACGCTCAGCTTCCAATTCACAATTGCAAGCTTCAATGTTAAAGCGACCTTTTTTAAGAATGTCTACCACGTCAACGCTTGAACACGCACCCACCGCTAGCAACACTGATTCCATTGGAGATACAGCTTTACCGCTGCCGTCCATCACTGTTTTATAGCCGCTGTCTGTTGTACCTGTAAAAGTTAAATCTTGATCCCAAGAAACACGTGCTTTCATTGTTTGTCCTAATGTCGTAAGAATAATAAAGGAAGCTGCAAGGCAGGTTAATTTAGCGCTTCAATGCAGCTGTGACATGTGCGTTTATTTGTTAAGGCGAATTGCATCAGGGCTAAGCGTGATTTTCTTTTGCTTATATAACGCCCCTAACGCTTTTTTATACGCTGCTTTACTTACGTTAAAATGAGAGTAAATGGCTTCTGGCGCACTCTTATCTGTTAGCGTTGAAATCCCACCATGAGCGTCTAAGTCATCCAAAATGGCTTGTTGAAGTGCATCACGGCCACCTTTGTCTACGCGCTGAAGGGCTACGTCAACTTTTCCATCGTCACGAATTGTTTTGATTACACCCTCAGTTGCCTGCCCGACTTTAAGCGGCTTGAAGGCATCGCTGTGGAAAATTAGCCCTAAGCTTTTTTCATTGATAACCACCTTAAAACCTAAATCAGTTTTGGCATAAACTAAGCATTCCACCGTATCGCCTTCATTAAGGTAGGCACTAGTTTCCTTTAGAAAATAGTGAAGCTTAGTAGCACCTAAAATACGCTGGGTTTTATCATCAAAAAAGGTGTGAACAACATAGTACATACCTGGGTTAACAGGTTGGGCTTGGTAATCGTTGGGCATTAACAGATCGTTGTCTAAGCCCCAGTCGAAGAATGCACCAAAATTTGTAGCAGAAACTGCTTTAAGTACCTTAGTTTCACCAACTTGAATCAGAGGTTTCTTCATGGTGGCATAGAGATCGCCGCGCTGATCTGTGGCTACAAATACGTTTACCTGTTGGCCTTCGGTAAGTGAAGTCTCTACTTCGTCAATCGCGAGGGTAACAGTTTGCAGCTCTTCAGCATCATCTATTTCTATTACGCTGTCGTTTTCGTCGTTGATTTCGACAAGTGGCGCTAAAGCGTAGCCAAAAGGGTATTGGGCTACCACGCGTAATGTATTAATTTTTCCAATATTTATCATCAGCACTGACTTTTTAAAAAGAACAGGTAACATGATACTGGAATGAGGGTAAGAGCTAAACCATTATGAAGTTAAATTGCGATTTAGGTGAAAGTTTCGGCGCGTGGTCAATGCCGGTGGAATCGGCCATCATGGCAGAAATTGATCAGGCAAACATTGCGTGCGGTTTTCATGCGGGTGACCCGTTAGTGATGAAGCAGGCTATTTTGTTGGCCAAACAACATGATGTGGCCATAGGTGCCCATCCCGCCTATCCAGACTTACAGGGATTTGGCCGCAGAAGTATGGCGATTGCCGCTGATGAACTTAGCGCTATGATTCAATATCAAGTAAGCGCGTTAAGTGGAATGGCAAAAATTTGCGAAGCTAAAGTGAGCTATGTGAAACCTCATGGTGCGCTTTACAATGACATGATGAAAGATACAGCTGTCATGGGCACAGTCATGCAAAGCATAGCGGAAATAAATATGCAGTCTTCAGATTCGCCCCTTGCGTTAATGGTTCAGGCTACTTCGCACAATGGAGCGCTTAAAGACGCTGCGAAAGAGTGGGGGCTGCCGTTGTTTTTTGAGGCGTTTTCAGACAGGCGTTATACCGATGAAGGTTTGCTACAATCTCGCTTGATCGAAGGTGCCGTGTTAAGCGAGAGCGACGCATTGCTTCAAGCTAAACAACTTATATCATCGGGAACAGTAACGACAGCCTCGGGAGCAAAACTAGCAGTAGAAGCGGATTCTCTGTGTGTACATGGTGATACTAAAGGGGCGGTGAATATTGCAAAGAAAATCAGAACATTTCTATAAACCTGCCTCATAAAAAACACATTTTACAAGAACAATACAAGAGGCTGTTACCCATTGTTGTGCTGAGAGTGGTATATCTAAAACCAGGTACTCAGAACCAAGCACTGACAGCCGTTTAAATAACAAGGACAGTAGATGCAAGCTTTCGGTCGTATTAAACGAATAGTTACAGCAAGCGCAGACGCCATCATCTTGTATTTTGAAGGCGCAAATTTGGATGACGCGAATAATGCCTGTCATTGCATGCTGGCAGCGATAGATAGCAAAAAGAAAAGCAATTCATGGCGTTGGCTGCGCGAGTGCGTGCCTTCCTATGACAGCCTATTGATTATTTTTGATATGGCATTAATTGATAGCCACGGTGTATACCGTGCCTTAAGTAATCTAAGCGCTGAAGAGATGAGCCTGCAATCATTCTCTTTGCAGGCAAAAGAGAATGAAAGTAGTGCCGTGATTGAAATTCCTGTGTGGTACGGCGCGCCTAATGCCAGTGATTTAAGTGTAGTGAGCAAGAAAACCTCATTGTCTATTGAAGAAGTTATCGAATTACACACCAGTACAACGTATAAAGTTTTCGCAGTAGGGTTTTCTCCGGGTTTCGCCTATATGGGCGATATTCCAGAAGCGCTCAGCTGTGCGCGGCTAGGTACACCGCGTAAACGGGTTCCAAAAGGAGCGGTCGCAATTGCTGATAGGCAAACCGCTGTTTACCCCAGTGAATCACCCGGAGGCTGGAACCTATTGGGGCTCACGGCATTTGATATGCTCATTCACAGCGACGAACAAAGTGAATCGCGATTAAAAGCAGGGGATGTGGTTAAGTTTGTTTCGGTTACTGAACAAGAATACAAAGCAGGATTGCAGGTTGAACGATGAGAATTGAAGTACTCAACAAAGGACTGTTTAGCCTTATCATTGATAGCGGACGGGTAGGGCGACAACGGGATGGTTTTTGTGAATCAGGCCCCATGGATAGTAACGCCTATGATTGGGCCAATTTTCTTGCCTTCAATTTAGATGGCACGCCTTGCATTGAAGCCATTGGCGAAATGCAATTGCAGGTAAATGAAGATTGTATAATTGCTGTTACCGGAAGGGAGGCCACACTCGATGTAGATGGAAACGCTAAAGCAACATACCAGAGCCAACATGTACCGGCAGGCGCAACTATTACGTTTGGCAGCGCTCTACTTGGTAGCAAAGCCTATTTGGCAATAGGTGGAAATTGGCACGTGCCAAAAGCGGTAGGGAGTGCATGTACGGTAGTACGCGAACAACTTGGTGGGTTGGATGGTAAGGGATGCGCGTTAAAAGACGGCGATTGCATCGACATTTCAGCTAACAGCAGAATTAAAAGCACCGCTAGAATGCGCACTCTCTCGCGGCAGCACATAGACAACTATGGTTTTTTAGAGTCTATTCGGGTTATTCCCGGGTATCAGTTTTCGAGTTTTAGCGCTGTTGCTTTACGCACGTTTGAAACAAGCAGCTATACGGTTTCATCGTCTATAGACCGAATGGGGTTTAGGCTTACCGGCGAATCAGTTTCCGCCGAAATAGAAAACATGCGTTCTGAGGCAATACATTTAGGTGCAATTCAGGTGCCTGGTGACGGGCAGCCAATTGTGATGATGCGTGACAGGCAAACATTGGGGGGCTACCCTAAACTTGGCTGTGTAAGCCCCTGTGATATAAGTCGCTTGGCCCAAGCCGTGCCAGGTGAAAAAGTGAATTTCGTATTTCAAAACGAAGAAGAAGCAAGGGCAGACTGGCTATTAATGACAAGTAGACGTCGCCGATTACAAGGAGAAATATTGTGACGATTGCGTTTTTAAACGGTGAGTATATGCCTCTTTCTGAGGCTAAGATTTCTCCAATGGATAGAGGTTTTCTTTTTGGTGACGGTATTTATGAAGTTATCCCTACCTATTCTGGTAAGGCAGTAGGGTTTAAAGGCCACACCTCACGGATGTCGCAAGGACTTGATGCTATAGAAATCACCAATCCGTATTCAGGCGATGAGTGGCAAACCATTTTGTCCAGCTTAATTGAGAAAAACAAAGTGTTTATTGAAAGTGGAAATATAGGCGTTTATTTCCATGTGAGTCGAGGCACCGATACAAAACGTTTTCATGCATACCCCAAGAATATTGCGCCTACAGTATTTGGCTTTGCTTTTGAAATAGCGCCACCTCAGCCTACTGCTAAAACTGATGCTAAGCCTTTCAAAGTTGCGCTTCAACAGGATAAAAGATGGCAGCGCTGCCATATTAAATCTACTTCCTTGTTAGGTAACGTTATGCACTATCAAGCAGGTGTCGATGCTGGTGTTAACGAAACTATTTTGTACAACAGTGAAGGCATGATAACTGAGGCAAGTTCGTGCAACGTATTTATGGTGAAAGACGGGTGTATATCTACGCCGCCCCTGAACCATGAATTGCTCCCCGGTATTACTCGCGCCATTGCTATAGAGGCATTCAAACAAGCTGGGTTGGTGGTGACAGAAACCTGGTTTAGTAAAGATGATTTGCTAGCTGCCGATGAGGTTTGGTTAACGTCGTCAAGCAAAGAAGTTGCCCCAGTAGTTGAAGTAGAGGGCAAGAAGATAGGCTCTGGAGAAGTAGGCGATATATGGGAAAAGGCAATCAGTGCCTACCATGCCTATAAGTTTCAAGCGTAATAAACTGAAAAGGCCCGCTTAACGAAGCGGGCCTTTTACTAAACAAAAATTGCTTTTTAATCAGGAGCGTTGTCGCAATTACCGTCAGTACATTCGCCATACAGGTAAAGGCTGTGGTGAGTAAGCTTCATTTTATGCTGCTTAGCAATCATCTCTTGACGTTCTTCGATAATCTCATCTTCAAACTCGATCACTTTGCCACACTTCAGACACACAAGGTGGTCGTGATGATCTTTATGGCTAATTTCAAATACCGACTTCCCACCTTCAAAGTGGTGGCGGTTCAAAATACCTGCATCATCGAATTGGTTTAACACTCGGTAAACTGTAGCAAGGCCAATTTCTTCACCTTGTTCAATTAGGATCTTATATACGTCTTCAGCGCTGATGTGTTGGTTTTCTGGCTCTTGCAGAATTTGTAAAATTTTAAGGCGAGGCAGAGTGACTTTAAGCCCTGCTTTTTTCAATTCTTTATTTTGATCCATTACAGCCTACTAAGAACGAGTGAATAAGTGTTTGGTGGTTATTATAGGTAAGTTGAAACAATTTAAAAGCAAAACCGTGGAATCTTTGTCTTCTCGTTGAAAATTTGCCCAAGACGCTAATTGCAAAAAATATTGTACTTAAGTAGGGGCCTTACATCATGTGGCCTGACCAGAATGTAAGTACTCGATTTATCGAACAAATAAGTAAAATAAATAAAACTTTTGATGTATTGAATTAACATCCTGTTAAACTAAACTTAAAGAGTTTAATTCTTTTCGTAGTTTTTAGCATGTATTTAAGTGGAAGTACCCATGCGGTTGACAATAATAAATAAAATCACTTTAGGCTTCGGCTTATTTGGCTGCTTACTATTACTCACAAGTATCCTTTCTTATTTTGGTTTAAGCGGTATTAAGGACTCTGCACAAGATGTTGTAGAGCAAAAAATGCCAGTACAGACCAGTATGGTAAAAGTTAAAACCGAAATACTGTCTTTATCGGTGATTACGGCCAATGGTTACCACGTAGGAAGTCGAGACGAACTAGAAAGCAACAAGCAAACATTCGATACATTGTCATCGACCTTTTCTAACGATTTGTCGCGATTAAAGTCTCTCATGCCGAAAAACGCAATAGCTAAGAATGCTGTTGAAGTAAGTTCGAGCTACGTGAGTGAAAGCAATGAAATGTACATTGCGATTAACAAGAGAATGAATATAGAGAGCGCGCTTGCTACGCAACTTGAAAAAGTACTTATGACAGCAGACGAGGCTAGTGCATTGATGCTAGACCTTTCTTATCTCGATAGCAGTGATCCGAGTCTTGATACGCTTATTGGCGCAGGTACAGCCATTGATAATAAGCTACTGACAATGAACGACTCATTTATCGAGTTGGCCGAATCTAGCGACGCCACGCAAAGCGCCAATATTATTGAAGATCTCGAATATCAGTTAAGTAATCTGCAGGTAGATAAGGATTATGTGAACCGTTTGGCTACAGGTGTAGATGATGGCGGTACTATCGAGGCGTTTAACGAGCAATACGACTTATTGCTGGAAGCAGTAAATGGTTCAAATGGTCTGATCGCGTTACAGCGACAGAAACTCGCTGAAGTCGAAAATGCGGTGCAAGCACAAAAACGGGCAAATCAGGCATTAGACACCGCCATTGCCGATATAAATAAGTTGTTTGATACCGTTCAAAATCAGTCCCTTGAAGGCCAGAATGCGATACTTGAGTCGGTGCAAGAAAACTTGGTTCGCAATATTATAGTTGCTGCGATAGGGCTTACCGCTGCTATCTTTCTAGCGGTGATTGTAACGCGCAGTATTTCAAAGCCGCTAGCGCATATAAACAAAGGGTTAAGCCAGTTAAGCCAAGGGGATTTGAGTACTAAATTACCTGAAGAGGGCAACGATGAGTTTTCTGCTCTTTCAGCAAAAGTTAACAGCTTAACGGACAGCCTTAGAGAACTGGTGGGTAATATCCTAGAGCAGGAAAAACGGTTAATTGAAATCACCAAAAAAAGTGTTGAGCTTGGTAACAAAAGTTTGTCTGAAGTGGATAAACAGCGAGAGCAAGTTACGGTTACCTCCACTAATACAAAGAATGTTCAAGACAAAAGCCGTAGCAACCTTGAGCAAATTAATGAAGCGATGGATGCATTACGTACTATTACCAGACAAAGTACTGACATTGGTCAACTGGTTCAAAAAAGTAGTGAGCAAGTTAGCAACCAAGCAAGGCAGGCAGAGTCTTCAGCTCAGGTTATTGGACGTTTAGATGATAACTCTAGAAACATCGGCAGTATTTTGGACGTAATCAAAACCATAGCAGAGCAAACTAATTTGTTGGCGCTAAACGCCGCTATTGAGGCTGCGAGAGCTGGTGAACAGGGCAGGGGCTTTGCAGTTGTTGCAGATGAAGTGCGAACACTAGCAAATCGAACGCACGACTCTACAGAAGAAATCGAGCAAATGATTGGTAACTTGCAAAAAGATGCAGCGCAAGCTGTGAAAGCCATTAATGCAGGTCGTGAGCAAGCGCAAGAAGGTGTAGATATAACCCAGCAGGTTTCTCAGCAAGTTGAAAGTATCAGAGAAATCATTGAACGGTTGAGTGACATTAACGAACATATTGTTGAAGATACAGAGCAACAAGATGTGTTACTTGGTGACGTAGCAACAAGCTTAAACCGCATTGTAGCCCTTGCTGATTCAAGTGCACAGAGCACTAGACAGTCGAACGAATCAACCATGATGCTAGATGCGCAGACAGAAAGCTTAAGGAAGGCGGTAGAGCGATTTCGGCTTTAGCTCATCTAATGGCGCTTAAGAATTAAACGAAAATTGAAAGGGTGCTTTGGTACAATAAAAAACCGCTCCATTGGAGCGGTTTTCTTCATTTGATAGCTACTTGTTGATAGCGACCTAGGCAGTGTCTAGGCGAGCTCTGCCAAGCAAAGCTCGTCATGAATCTGCTTGCACCATGCTTTAACACGAGAGTCTGTTAATTCTGGCTGACGGTCTTCATCGATACCAAGACCAACAAAGTGATTATCGTCCGCCATGCCTTTAGATGCTTCAAAGTCGTAGCCTTCAGTAGACCATTGACCCACAAGGATAGCACCTTTGGCTTCCACAATGTCTCGTACCATGCCCATAGCGTCTAGGAAGTATTCTGCATAATCCTCCTGGTCACCACAGCCAAAAATAGCAACTAGCTTGTCGTTAAAGTCAATTTGCTCAAGTTCAGGAAAGAAGTCATCCCAGTCACACTGTGCTTCGCCGTAGTACCACGTAGGGATACCGAAGATAAGCAAATCAAACTCGGCGATGTCTTCCTTACTGCTCTTGGCAATATCTTTTACATCAATTAGCTGTTTACCCAATTCCTTCTGGATCATTTTCGCAACATGTTCGGTGTTACCCGTGTCACTTCCGAAAAATAGGCCAACGCTTGCCATATCTAACCTCTATTAATCGTTACTAATTAAACGCCTGTGCTTAGCCAAAACCATTCAATAATGCCTTTCGCAAGAAATCCTAACGCACCTAAACCTAGCACGCCATAGGTGACCACTCGTCCAATAAGTGGTACATCGTTCTTACGCAGTACATCGTGTACAGCAAAACCCATCAACCCAAAAAGAATAGACAAGCCGCCGTACAGCATAATGGACTCAATGAGTTCGTAATTTTCTGCAAGCATAGTGTTGTTACTTAAAAAAATCTGGCGCAACTATACCACAGTATGTACGCCTGTAAGAGCCTAAAACGTTCAAAAATATGTAATAATAGTCATTCTCATCCTAATGGACGAGAAATGTTCCACTTTATGACGATTTGTTAAGCGTTCTCTCTACAATACCATTAAATATCGCTGGCTTTTCCGCGTGTAGCCAGTGTCCCGTACCTTCAATAACATGCGCCTTCGCATTCGGAAAGTAGCGAGCTATCGCATCTCGATAGGCCGATGTAATGTAGTCGGACTCGCTGCCCTTAATAAATAAGGTTACGCCATCGAACGTTTGATTTGTTTGTTCCCAATCAATAATGTGCGAGTAACTTTTCATTAGCCCGCTCACGTTGAAGCGCCACTTCCATGCTCCGTTTTCGTCTTGATACAGGCTTTTTAAAAGAAACTGTCTAACGCCCATTTCTTTAACGTGAGCAGTCATTTGCTTCTCGGCGTCCTTCCTACTCTCAATGGTATCCAAAGAAACAGAATTCAACCCATCAAATACCGTTTGGTGGCTGTGCTCATAACTCACAGGGGCAATATCAGCTACGATTAATTGTGTGATATTTTCGTTGTGATTTAAGGCGAGTTTCATTGCAACCTTTCCGCCAAGGGAATGACCCAATACAGCGCTTTTTTCAATATTTAAAGATTGCATAATGTCGTAAATTGCGTCCGCGGCATCTGACATAGAAAAACTATCAGTCCACGGTGACTCACCGTGATCTGGGAGATCTACGCTTACAATATTATAAGCTGATTCAAAGTGCCGCTTTACAACGGCTAAATTATCCGCGTTGCCAAAAAGTCCATGGATTAAAATTAACCATGGTGATGACGAATCTCGCTTTGAAAGTTTATAATTTAACTTCACGACTTATTTACCTATAAATAATTGTCTGCTAGACATAGCTTGAGTCTTAAAAACAAAATAAGGCCTGTAAAAACAGACCTTATTGGCAAGTTGAAAAATAATATTAATTAATAGCGTAATCGTTAAGAGATTTGCCGCTATCTAGTGCATCTTTATAAACGCGAGGCATACGGCCAATGCCTGTCCACAAGTGCTCTTCGCCATTGTCATCCACAAGTTTATATTTGATAGGACGCTTCTTACCTACGTTTTTGTTTGTGCTGGTATCTAACGCTTGTAAATCTTCTACGTTTAGACCTGCTTCTTCCATTTGCTTTTTAATAGCAGCAAGTTTTTCTAACTTTTCTTTTTCTAGTTTTTCTTGTTCTAGTAATTTTTCTTTTCTTTTTTCTATTATACCGCTAAGTTTTTCCTGAACTTGTTCAAGTTCTTCTATGCTTAATTCCTTAACAGCACCTTGTAAACGTCTTCCATGGGTTAAAATATCTAAAAAGTCGCTCATTAATTAACCTTAATACGTTGTACTAAATTTCTTTAAGATAATAATTAAAAGTAGCACAAAAAAAAAGCGAGCTAAGCTCGCTTTTAAAAAATATCAGTTAAATAACCAAATATTGCATTTAATTACATATTTGGATAATTCGGGCCGCCAGCACCTTCAGGTACAACCCACTTAATATTCTGGCTAGGATCTTTGATATCGCATGTTTTACAATGCACACAGTTTTGCGCATTAATTTGAAAGCGTTTTTCACCTTCTTCTTCAATAACCTCATAAACGCCAGCAGGGCAATAGCGCTGTGCGGGTTCTGCGAATTTTGGTAGGTTAATCTGTAAAGGAATAGACGGGTCTTTTAATTTTAAATGACACGGCTGGTCTTCTTCATGGTTTGTATTAGATAAAAACACGGAAGACAACTTATCAAAACTAAGCACACCGTCCGGCTTTGGATAAGAAATTTCTTTCGCGTCTTTCGCTTCCTTAAGCTGTGCGTAATCTTTGTGTTCGTCTTTCATGGTAAAGAATAAATTACCGTTAAAGATATTTTGCTCTAACGTATTAAATGCACCGCCCCAGAAATTGCCAAGTTTATGAATAGCAGGGCCGAAGTTACGAGAACGGAATAGCTCGTCATACAACCAAGACGATTTAAATTTATCTGTATAGCTCGTTAGCTCTTTTACTGGCGCTTCTGCGTTTTCAGATAGGGCCTCAAATATACTTTCAGCCGCAAGCATGCCTGACTTCATGGCTGTGTGGTTACCTTTAATTTTGGCAAAGTTTAGGGTACCTGCTTCACAACCTACTAGTAAGCCACCTGGGAAAGTCATTTTAGGTAAAGAATTAAACCCACCTTTAGCAATTGCACGTGCACCATAAGATACACGTTTACCGCCTTCAAGATACTGTTTAAAAACAGGGTGATGTTTCAAGCGTTGAAATTCGTCAAACGGGCTCAAATAAGGATTGTCGTAGTTAAGGTCGACAATTAAGCCTACAAACACCTGATTATCTTCGGCGTGATATAAATAGCTACCGCCCGTGGCGTCATCAAGTGGCCATCCTGCACTGTGTACAACTAAACCCGGCTGGTGCTTCGCTGGGTCTATATCCCAAATCTCTTTAAAGCCGATAGCATAATGCTGAGGAGAGCTGTCTTCATCTAAATTGAAGTGAGAAATGAGCTCTTTGCCTAAATGACCACGACAGCCTTCTGCAAACACGGTGTATTTAGCACGTAATTCCATGCCCGGCATGTAACCGTCTTTGGGTTCACCGTCTTCACCAACACCCATGTCGCCAGTAAGCACGCCGCCAACACTACCGTCTTCATTATAAATAACTTCAGAAGCTGCAAAGCCAGGGAACACTTCAACGCCTAGCTGCTCGGCCTGTTCTGCAAGCCAACGGCTAACATTGCCCATAGACACGATATAGTTACCATCATTGTGCATAGTTTTGGGCGTAATGGCGTTTGGTAACTTTTTCGCTGACGTTTCATCGTTAAGCAAATAGATGTGGTCTTCAGTTACCTGCGTATTAAGTGGCGCACCTTTTTCTTTCCAATCGGGAAATAGTTCGTTGAGCGAACGGGGCTCGAATACCGCGCCTGAGAGGATATGTGCACCTACTTCGGAGCCCTTTTCGACCACACAAACCATAAGTTCTTGGTCTTTTTCATTCGCAAGCTGCATCAGCTTACAAGCAGTTGATAATCCAGCTGGGCCGGCACCGACGATGACTACGTCAAACTCCATCGATTCTCGTTCCACGGGAGGCTCCTTATGTTTGTATTTTTATAGTGCACTATTGATGAAACAAATAATGCTTTGTGTCAAAAACATGTAAATTAATTGTCGTTTTGCAAGGTAAAGCAGGTTGACGTTTACGTCAACAGTAAGTACATTGCAAAGCAGTTTACGTTAACGTTAACTGGCAGCCCATTATACCTGCTCGTAAACGTGGTGTTAACGTCGTTTTAAGGCTAGCCTTTAAAAAACGTACGTTCCACAGTTTCTTTTTTAACGTATAAGCATTGTTAAAGTTTCAAAAAGCGTGGTGAAGTAATACGTTTTTAATTATTAATAGTTAATTATTAATGAAACGTAATTAGCACTGACGAACTCAACAATTGAGGTAAATATGAAAATACTCGTACCGGTCAAACGCGCGATCGACTACAACGTTAAGGTAAGAGTGAAGGCTGATGAATCAGGTGTAGATCTTACAAACGCGAAAATGGCCATTAACCCTTTTTGTGAAATTGCTGTTGAAGAAGCCGTTCGATTAAAAGAAAAAGGCGTGGCAACGGAAATCGTTGTTGTTTCAATAGGTGATAAAAGCTGTCAAGAACAAATACGCACAGCACTTGCCCTAGGTGCTGATCGTGGTATTCAAATTGATACCGACCAAAATCTTGACTCACTTCAAGTAGCAAAGCTTTTGGCGAAAGTGGTTGAAGAAGAACAGCCTCAACTTGTTATTCTTGGTAAGCAGAGCATTGACTCTGACAACAACCAAACTGGCCAAATGCTGGCAGCGCTAACGGGTATGCCTCAAGGTACCTTCGCTTCAGAAGTGGTTGTAGATGGTGAAAAAGTAAACGTAACACGTGAAATCGACGGTGGTCTTCAAACCGTAGCGCTGTCGCTTCCTGCTGTTGTAACGACAGATCTACGTTTGAACGAACCGCGTTATGCATCGCTTCCAAACATTATGAAAGCAAAGCGTAAGCCTCTTGATGTTAAAGCTGCGGCAGATTTCGGTGTTGCGCTTGAATCTAACGTTAAGGTATTGAAAGTTACGCCTCCGCCTCAGCGTGAGGGCGGCATCAAAGTGGCAGACGTTGCTGAGTTGGTAGACAAGTTAAAAAATGAAGCAAAGGTGATCTCATGAGCGTACTTGTATATGCAGAACACGACAACGCAAGCTTAAAAACAGAAACGCACAAGCTTGTTAACGCCGCACAAAAAATGGGTGGCGATATTCATGTTTTAGTGGCAGGTGAAGGTTGCCAAGCGGTTGCTGAAGCTGCAGCGCAAATTGACGGCGTTGCAAAAGTACTTGTTGCTGATAATGCTGCTTATAAAAACCAGCTTGCAGAAAATACGGCTGACCTAGTGATAGAGCTTGCAGGCGACTACAGCCACGTTGTTGCTGCCGCAACTACAACAGGCAAAAACTTTATGCCTCGCGTAGCTGCACTGCTAGACGTAGCGCAAATTTCAGACATTATTGGTGTAGAGAGCGAAGATACCTTTGTTCGTCCAATTTATGCAGGCAACGCTATTGCTACTGTTCAATCATCTGATGCGAAGAAGGTGATCACAGTTCGTGCCGCATCGTTCGATGCAGCGACAACAGGTGGTAGCGCAGAAGTGGCAGCACTTGATGTTGTAAAAAGTAGCGATAAGTCTGACTTCGTTTCCGCAGAGCTTACCGAGTCTGAGCGCCCTGAACTAACGGCAGCGGAAGTGGTTATTTCTGGTGGTCGCGGTATGCAAAACGGTGATAACTTCAAGCTGCTTGAAGGTATTGCCGACAAACTTGGTGCCGCGATTGGAGCATCGCGTGCTGCAGTAGACGCCGGATTTGTTCCAAATGATATGCAGGTTGGCCAAACAGGTAAAATTGTTGCACCTCAACTTTACATTGCGGTAGGTATCTCGGGCGCTATTCAGCACCTTGCAGGTATGAAAGATTCAAAAGTTATTGTTGCTATCAACAAAGACGAAGAAGCGCCAATCTTCCAGGTTGCTGACTACGGCTTGGTAGGCGACTTGTTTGAGGTACTTCCAGAGTTGGAAGGAACGCTTTAATTCGCGCTCTTAGGCTAAATAAGACAAAGGCTGCATTTATGCAGCCTTTTTTGTAGGGGTATTGTTATATGTATCTATTGCGAATCAAGATTCGTTTTGAAGCTGATTTACCACTCAAACACGCACAACTGAATTATCTTCTAGGCTAACAGGAGAGGGGGTATAAGCGTCGGCTGCCCAGTCGTTTTCCCATTTTTCACCATCGATAAGGTAGCGAAACTGATATTCGTGATCTTTTTCCAAATCCACTGTTAATGTGAAATCGCCGCTTTTAAGCTTTTTCATCGTCAGTGGCTGCGTTTTCCAATCAGTGAAATCTCCACATAGTGCAGCTTCTTTCGCATCTTTCGCTGCTTCCGCATTCAGTCGAAATGTCACTTTGCACAAAGGTTTTGATTTAAGGTATTGTTTCTTAAGACTCATAATGTGTTTCCCTTCAACGTAGCGAAATCATTCCCGAGGCTATTTCTCATTAGAAAGTTAGCTTGAACAACAGCCGTCGGTTAACTCATAACCAATGAGTGCTCAAATAATCAACGAAAACCTGATAATTATCAATCTTACTTTGTATTCTTTTGATAATTTTTTATATTAGGTGTGCTGATTTTTGAATGTGTATAAAAACAACAATTAGACACAAAATTTAACAATCTTAATTGAGCATAATAACCAAAAATCAGTACACTAGTGTTGAAACAATAATAATAGAATCTAGCGGGTTATCAGGTGATAAGTGAATAGAGTGGTAGTCTATAGCCTAAATGTCACTAGCACAGGTGCCTTCTTTCTCAGGGATAGTAAATGAAAAACTCCATGTTAATGAAAAGTGGTATTCCATTATTCATAGTGCTGATCGCGTTTATCGCCGCGACGGTTATGATCAAATCACGTAAGCCTCCAGAGCAAGTGCCCGTAGAAATTCCCGCTTTTCTCGTTGACGCAAAAGAAGTTTATTCAGAAGCAGTAAACTTTGTTGTCAAGTCCCAGGGTAACGTAGTTCCGCAGAATAAAACTTCATTGAGTGCACAGGTCAGTGGTCAAGTTATAAGCTTGTCGAAAGTTTTTGTTGCTGGTGGAACTTTTAAAAAAGGCGGTGTACTTGCCACGTTAGAACAAGATGATTATCGCACAGATCTTAAGCTAGCCGAAGCTGAATTGGCCCAAGCTAAAGCAGCCCTTCAAGAAGAAATAGCTCGCGGAAAAGTAGCCGAACAAGAATGGCGCTCAGTCAGAAACGTAGCGCCGCCTGAGTTAGGCTTAAGAAAGCCTCAATTGGCAAAAGAACAGGCAAACGTGAAAGCGGCAGAAGCTAAGTTGGAGCGCGCTAAGCGTAACTTGGCTAGAACCCAAATTACCGCTCCTTACAACGGTATCGTGGTTGAGCGTAATATAGATCTCGGACAGTTTGTCGCCATGGGCTCCGTACTTGGCACTATTTACTCTACTGATACCGCGGAAGTTAGGTTACCTATTACCGACAGCGACTTAATGTTTATTAATATTGCTGGGCAGTCTAGCGAAGGGGCCCCTGTTTCATTAACTGCGACTGTTGGTGGTGTTAAACGCGTTTGGGAAGGTCAACTGGTTCGTTCAGAAGGTATTTTGGATACAGGAAGCAGAGTGGTGTATGCCATTGTTGAGGTGCAAGACCCTTACAATTTGCAAACTTCACACCAGTCACCTTTGCGTTTTGGACAGTTCGTTGAAGCAGAAATTACCTCACGTCAAAACGAAGAGCTTGTCGTGTTACCTCGCAGCATTTTGCGTTTAGACAATACCGTGCTTACTGTGAACGATAATCGCGAAATTGAAATTAAGCCCGTCGAAGTAGCTCGCACCACAGCGAAAGATGTCTTTATTCGCTCAGGTATTGCGGAAGGAAGTTTGGTGGTAACCAGTGCGGTTCCAAATCCATACGACGGCATGAAAGTGCGCCTGCCGGGTGACGAGCCCGTACTTGCTGATACTGCAGAAGCGGACTCTTCTGATAGTACTGATAGTGTGGAAAGCGAATCGTCGGAAGGTGACAACTAATGAGTCGCATCGATACCAACAAAGGTTTAATTGCTTGGTTTGCGCGTAATAATGTGGCGGCGAACCTGCTGATGATTTTGCTTATTGTGGGCGGCTTGTTCAGTGCTTCCAGTATTCAAAAACAAGTATTTCCGAGCTTTGAAATTGACGTCATTAGCGTTCGTGTACCTTACTTGGGCGCAGCCCCTCAAGAAGTTGAAGAAGGGGTGCTGCTTAAAATTGAAGAGTCTATAAAGGACTTGGAGGGAATAAAGCAGCTTAACTCTACCGCCGTAGAAGGCATGGGGACAGTAAGTATACAGGTAGAAGAAGACTATGATGTTCAGTCTCTACTTGATGAAGTAAAGGTTCAAGTTGATGCCATTCCAAGTTTCCCAGCGGATACTGAAAAGCCAGTTATTTATCGCCAAAAAATCCAACAGGACGTGATATGGCTATCAGTTTATGGGGATGCTTCTGAAAGAGAGTTGAAAGAGTTTGCTAAAGACTTAAGGGATGACATTGCTAACCTGCCAGGTATATCAAGTGTTCAGGTTGTAGGCTCAAGAGATTATGAAATTTCTGTAGAACTATCTGAAGTCGATTTGCAAAAGTATAACCTTACGTTTGCTGATGTGGTCGCTCGTTTGAGCCAAACCAGTGTAGACTTACCAGGTGGTTCAATTCGCACGGAAAACGGCGACATACTGCTAAGAACAAAAGGGCAGGCCTATACCGGTTGGGACTTCTCTCAAATCGTACTAGTCACAAACGCTAACGGTACTCGCGTTACTTTGGGTGATGTTGCCTATATCAACGATGGCTTTATTGAAAACAATCAATATGCATTGTTTGATGATAAACCCGCGGTTAGCTTGCGTGTGCAGGCTGTGGGCGATCAAAACGCCTTAGAAATTTCTGAGCAGGTTAACAATTACGTTGATAGTCAAAAATCGGAGTTTCCCGCGCATATTACTGCGGATACGTGGGGCGATAGCTCGTTCTATCTGGCTGACCGACTTAACATGATGCTTGAAAACATGTTCTTTGGTGCACTACTTGTATTTTTAGTGCTCTCGTTATTTTTGAAAATTAAGCTCGCGTTTTGGGTTATCGTTGGCTTGCCAGTCTGCTTTCTTGGCACCCTGCTTGTCATGCCGTTAGATATGGTTGGCGTGTCGATTAACATGCTTAGTCTTTTTGCCTTTATTCTTGTATTGGGGATTGTGGTAGATGACGCAATTATCATGGGTGAATCGGCTTACTCTGAAATAGATAAAAAAGGGCACAGTGCTGATAACGTTATTGCGGGCGTTAAAAAAGTTGCTATGCCTGCAACTTTTGGTGTTTTAACCACTATCGCTGCGTTTTCACCCATGCTTATGGTATCCGGTCCGTTCGGCATTATTTGGAAAACCATCGGCATGGTGGTGATTGTTTGTCTTATTTTCTCGCTTATTGAATCGAAGTTAATCCTGCCGGCGCACTTAGTGCACATGAAGCTCAAGCCTTATGATCCGGAAAAAGCTAACGCGTTCCAAAAGTTCCGCGACTTCTTCAGTGAAGGCATAAAGACATTTATTAATAATAAGTACGCGCCGTTTTTGGCAAAAGCAATACGCAATCGCTATACAACAGTGGCTGTGTTTTTGGCGATGCTTATTCTTACAGTTGGGCTGTTTGGTGGCGGCATCGTGCGTTTTGTATTCTTCCCGAATATTCCTAGTGACTTTATGATGGCCAGCTTTGAGTTAGAGCCCGGCTCGTCACTAGAACAGCGAGACAAAGTACTAACTACACTTCGCGAAGCTATGCACCGTATGGATGACAAAGTTGCAGAAGAGACGGGCGAAAACGTAATTAAGCACGCAATAGCCTTTGACAATGGTAACTTAGGTGGTGAAATCTTTGCTGAGCTTACAAAAGGTGAAACCCGCACCCTTACTGACTTTGAAATTCAGGATATGTGGCGTCAAGAGGTCCCTGAAATTCCGGGAGTGAAGTCATTTAATATTAGCTCACCGGGTGGTCCTGGCGGCGGTGCTGACTTAAGCTTTGAATTCAGCTCTAGCGATATTAAGGCATTGCGAGCTATAAGTGACGATATAAAAGAGGTCTTAGATAAATACGAAGGCGTTACCGATATCAACGATACCTTCTCAGGCGGTAGCGAAGAAATTCAGTTGGCGCTGAAACCTCAGGCCGATGCGTTGGGCATTTCACTTCGCGATTTAGGTCAGCAAGTTCGCTTTGGTTTTTACGGTGCAGAAGTGCAGCGTATTCAGCGTGATGATGAAGAAATAAAAGTTATGGTGCGCTACCCGAAAGCGGAACGCAGTTCCATAGAGCATCTTGAAAACATGCGTATTCGTGCGCCGAATGGCCAAGAAATCCCTTTTGAACAAGTTGCGACATTCACTGTAGGGCAAGGGTTCGATTCAATTATTCGTGTAGATGGTAAACGTTCAGTCACCGTAACGGGTGTAGTTGATAAAGCGTTACTTGACCCTTCAGAAGTGACTAATGATGTCATTGAAAAATTAATGCCAGACCTACTAGCCCGCTATCCCAGTGTTGAATTTCAGCTACAAGGGAATTCAAAGGAGCAGGCTGATGCTATGGTTAGTCTGATGCAGGGGCTGTTGTTTGCGTTATTTGCTATTTATGCCTTACTTGCGATACCGCTTAAATCTTACAGCCAACCCTTCATTATCATGTCAGTAATTCCTTTTGGTATTGTGGGCGCAATAGTAGGTCATTTGGTACTGGGGATGGCAGTGAGCGTACTATCGGTCTGCGGCATTATCGCATTGTCAGGTGTTGTGGTGAACGACAGCTTGATCATGGTGGACTTTGTGAATCGTGCGCGTAAAGAAGGCATGTCACTTATGGATGCAGCTATTAGCGCTGGAACACAGCGTTTTAGAGCTATTATCCTGACTTCATTAACAACTTTCATGGGGCTTATGCCAATAGTGTTTGAGCGCAGCTTGCAGGCTCAAGTTGTTATACCAATGGCGGTTTCCTTGGCCTTCGGTATTTTGTTTGCCACTGTAATCACTTTGCTGCTTGTTCCTGCACTGTACTTAATTCTCAACGACCTTAAAAATGTGTTTAGAGGAAGAAGACACCAACAAGTTACGACAGAAAGCTAAATAGACAATGCCGGGTAAAACCGGCATTTTCTTTTAAGGAATGAAAAAATGAAAAAAAATCTGATTTATGCAGCTGTAGTAGCAGCGTCAGCATGCTTAACTTTTGCTTGCACAAGTTCACATACCGCTGATACTAATTTGGTTGGAAGTGAAACCCAAAGCGTTACTATGCCTAAGGTATCTAGCTATCCAGCAACCAAAACCGTTGCGCAGCAAGATAACTATCACGGCACTATGGTAAGCGATCCATATCGTTGGTTAGAAGACGAAAAGAGCGAAGAAGTTAGAGCTTGGGTCGATTCGCAAAATACGTTGGCTCGCCCTTATCTAGCAAATTTACCCTCGAGAGAGCTTTATAAAGAGCGCTTGACCGCTTTGTGGGATTATGAAAAGTATTCGACACCCTACATGGTGAACGGCAAGTTGTTTTATTCTTATAACGACGGCTTGCAAAATCAGTACGTACTTTATATGGCCGATGGCGTAAACGGTGAACCTGAAGTACTTATCGATCCGAATACCTTGAGTGATGACGGCACCGTGTCAATGGCGTCGACTGAGCTCAGCCCTAAAGCGTCTTATCTTGCCTACATGCTGTCTGATGGCGGAACCGACTGGAAAACTATCCACGTTCGTAACACCAGCAGTAAAGAAGACTTAACCGATACCATTGAAGGCATTAAGTTCTCAAATATTGCTTGGCTTCCGGATGAAAGTGGTTTTTTCTATTCTCGTTACCCAAAAGATGAGGCGGATAAATATGATGATAGCCAAACCGTATCTATCTATTTTCACGCTATAGGTACAGAGCAAGGTGCAGATAAAAAGGTCTTTGCATTTGATAATAAACCCACTTGGAACCCATATCCATCAGTAGTGCAAGATGGAAACACGTTGCTTATATCCGTATTTGAGGGGTATCAGGCTAATGGGGTTTATGCTAAATCTCTTACAAAAGAAAACAGTCATCTTGTTCCCGTTTTCGATAAATGGGATGGGCGTTACGATTTAATTGGCGAACACAAAGATGCGTTATTTTTTAAATCTACTGCAGGCGCGCCAACTGGTAAGGTCGTTAAAATCAATTTCGATGGTGTTGTTAAAGCAACGGAAACCGTAGTTGAAAGTACTGCTGCTACCTTGTCTAGCGTTTCACTTTTGGGTGAAAAGCTTTTTGCTCAGTATCTCAAAGACGTAAAAGGGCAAGTAAGTGTCTTTGATTTAAGCGGCAAAAAAATCGATGAAATAGCGTTTTCTGATATCGGTAGCGTGAGCGGTTTCTACGGCGGTAAAAATGCAGATACGACCTTTTACAAGCTTACTGGGTTTACTAACCCAGGTCAGGTGTATGCCTACAATGTTGAAAGTGGTGAGTCATCACTATTTAAAACTATCGATACGGGAATTAACTACGATAACTATGAAACCAAACAGGTGTTTTACAACAGTAAAGATGGCACCAAAGTTCCCATGTTTATTGTGCACAAGAAAGGCTTAAAGTTAGACGGAAACAATAAAACCCTATTGTACGGTTATGGCGGCTTTAATATCTCATTACTACCACGATATTCAGTGTCGCGCATGGTATGGGTAGAGCAGGGCAACGTGTTGGCTATCGCAAACTTACGAGGTGGTGGCGAATATGGGCAGCAGTGGCATAAGGCTGGCACTAAGCTTAACAAGCGAAACGTTTTTGATGACTTTATTGCGGCCGGCGAGTACTTAGTGGAAAGTGGGTATACCAATCCAAACAAAATGGGTATACAAGGTGGCTCAAATGGCGGCTTACTTGTGGGTGCAACACTTACCCAGCGACCTGATCTTTTCTCTGCAGCACTACCCGCAGTGGGCGTGTTAGACATGCTTCGCTACCACACGCCGAGTGCTAATGCCCGCGCTTGGTCTTCCGATTATGGTTTAAGTGAAAACAAAGACGAGTTTGATGCGCTTTATGCTTATTCGCCACTTCACAACACTAAACCTGGCACTTGTTATCCGGCTACATTAGTAACAACAGGCGATCACGATGACCGCGTTGTACCGTGGCATAGCTATAAGTTCGCTGCGCAGTTACAGGCAGATCAAGGGTGTGATAACCCAGTGCTGCTTCGTGTAGAAACCCGCGCGGGTCACGGCGCTGGCACGCCTACGTGGATGCGAATTGAGGGGTATGCAGACCAGTGGGCCTTTTTAGAGTCCGCGCTTAATTAGCTTTCCATTGTCTTTAATAAAAACAAGCCGCTATAAAAAGCGGCTTTTTTGTTTGCATTTTAAACAAATGACCATATACTGTATAAATATCAGTATGGTTTATTTTAAGTCTCATGTGGTTGGGCTACTTTGCACAGCTTTTAGGAGAATATTATGCAAACAGGCATTAAAGCGGTTGATCAACTTATTTCAAAACACGGTATTATGGCTGATTTAGGTTCAGATACGTTTCAACGCCGCACTCGTCTCATCGGTGGCGATGAGCGTGCAAACGCACTGCCTTTTTGTATGTATCAAAAAGTGGCGCACGCCCCTTTATCAAAGCAATTTACCGTGCACCATTTTTATATGCCGGGTAATAAAGGAAAGTTAGCGAGCTTTTTGTTTGATGAAAAAGGGCAATTAATAGAACAGGTCTACTATCAAAAAGTCGCCCGCTGGGTACAGGTGTGCAGAAAGTTACAGCAGCTGGTGCAGGTGCCAACCTCAGACGTTCACATGGCGGCCTAAAAGAAATAAAAAAGCGGTGCCGTTTTTCAACGTCACCGCTCTGACAATCTAAATAGCTACAATAAATGAAAGTAGCTACTTATCTTTGATTAATAGTAAGTGTACTTGAACTCAACACCCCAAACGCGCGGCTCATTCACGATACCTGTAAGGTTGTTGAAGTCGATGGCACCTTTAACGTTGTCTTCGTCAGTAATGTTACGACCAAATAACGCTACAGTGTAGTTGTGCGCGAAGTTTTCGTAACCGATGCGTAGACCGCCTTCAAAGTTGTCGTCAGTAGTGAACTCAACTGCTTCGTAAAGGAAGATGTTGGTTTCACCCTGGAACGCCCAATCAGTAAATACAAAGAATTCACCGTCATCACCCATAGGGATGGTGTAGCGTGCTGTGAAGTTGAAGATAGACTCTGGCGCCTGTGGGAATGGGTTGCCGTCGATAGAAGCAACAAACCCGTCTGGACGAGGGTCAGTTACAGTACAGTTACCGGTAAAACCATCAGCAGCGCTTGTACCACACGGAGAAACAGTCAATGAATCATCTTTAATCTCAGTGTGGTTATAGCTGTAACCCGCTGTAAACGTAAGTTCATCAGTAGCTAGCCACTGCGCATCTACTTCAAGACCATACGCTTCACCTTTGTCTGCGTTTACAAGCGCAGTGAAGTTGTTGCCACCACCAATGGCCGAGAACTGCATGTCATCAACGGTATAGTAGAACGCGGCAGCGTTTAGACGAAGCGTGTCGTCGAATAAGTCAGACTTGATACCAAGTTCAAATGAGTTGATGGTTTCAGCGTCGGCAACGGAAGGCGCGCCTTCAAATGCAACGTCACGACCTTGAATTGTTTGAGCACGGAAACCGTTGGCATAGCGAGCAAAAACAGACACATCATCAGTTACGCGATAGTTTGCGCTAAGTTCAAAGCTTGTTTGACCATCGTCTACATCGATGTCTTCATAGTCTTGTACTTCAGCAGCGCCAATTACCAACGCGAAGCCGTCAACGTTTTGATCGCCAACTACTAGACTCTTAGAGTCGTGCGTGTAGCGAATACCGCCCGTCACATTTAGCTTATCATTTACTTGATAAGAAGTTTGGCCAAATAGTGCCCATGTTTGGTTTTCATGAAATACCGTGGTTGCACCAAAAAAGCCGTCAATGCTGGTAACATTGAACGATGCATCGTAGTAGAACGCACCTAATTGCCAGTTTAAAGCGTCGCGAGTGTTGCTGGAGAATCTAAACTCTTGGGTATATTGCTCTAAGTCATCAAGGTTATCTTGCGTAACCGCTGAAAAAGGAATGAATCCAGGGCCTGATGTGCCGTCGGCTCGATTAAAGCCACCATCAACGTCACCTAGGCTTGAGCCATCAGCAGTTTCAATAGCTGAGATTGACGTGAATGTAACCTTATCCATATCGTATTCTAGTTTTAGTGAAGCACCAAAACCGTCGTACTCTTGTGGGTTGTTATCAATACCGTCGCCCTCTAGATCGCCATCGTAAAATACGGTTTCACGATCGTAGTTTGCGTTAAGTTCATTGCTGCCTTTGTCGAAAACATTAGCGCGGAAAATAGATGCAGTACCTTCAAGCTCTCGGCCATGTACGTTTAGTAGTGCAGAGAAGTCAGCTGACGGTTCCCAAAGAAGCTGTAGACGATAGGCTTTTTCGTCGTAGCCACCGATCGCGTCGTTTTCGCCCGTGAAAGCATTATCGATGTAATCATCACGTTCTTGCGATAGTAATGATAAACGCGCAGAAAGCTCGTCAGTAAGACCGCCGCTAATAGCGCCTTCAAAGTTCATTGTACCGTAAGAACCGAAACCAGCTTTGGCATAACCCTCAACATCTTGTGTTGGCTTAACGGTATCAAATTTGATGATACCAGCAGTGGTGTTACGACCAAATAGTGTACCTTGTGGGCCACGAAGTACTTCTACTTGCTGAACGTCGAAAAGGGGGAAGCTTTTAAGTACCACGTTTTCCATTACCACTTCGTCCATGATAATAGAAACAGGTTGTGATGCAGCAAGGTCGAAGTCGGTGTTACCTAGGCCACGAATATAAAAACGCGGCGCAACACGACCGTTTGAAGATTCTGCATAAAGACCCGGTACGCGAACAGCTAGAGCAAGGATATCTTCACCGCCAGAAAATAGGCTTTCGAATTTTTCACCGCTTAGTGTCGCAACAGAAATAGGTACTTCCTGAATTGACTGAGTGCGTTTTTGCGCCGTAACGGTAATCTGTTCAAGTGAGGCTTCTTTTTTTTCTGTCGATGCGGCCTCTTGAGCAAGAACTGAAGAGCTAAACGCAGCACTAACGGCTAACGCTAGCGTGGCGATTTTGTGTGTTCTCATGTTTCCACCAAGATGTTTGTAAAATTATACTTTTGTAGTGTTTTTAGCATAAAAATTAACGATTCATGCTTGGCGTTGTATTTTACACAAACTTTGACACAAAAACTTCAAATTTGTGCAAAAGAACGCATATCTCCCCTGAAAGTGCACCATATAAGATCAAGTGCATGTGTTCAAAGAGCACCTCTGCTCAGGTATGGAGCATGCCAATGCTGTTGAAGATAACTTTATGGTGCAAGTTGTATATAAGCGTATAAAATCTCGCTAACTTCGTTTGAACTTTGCGCGATACTGAGAAGGTGATAATCCTGTCGTTTTTTTAAAAAGGCGAGTGAAAGAACTCAGGTCTTCGTATCCTACCGCACTAATCACACTCTCAAGGGCCATACTGGACGTTTCGAGGAGTTTCCTTGCGTGTTCAATTCGCAGTGACTGTAAGTATTGGCCGGGCGTGGTGTCGCACGCGTTCTTAAAGCGGCGAATAAGCGTGCGTTCAGTCATATTGTGGTGATGTGCTAATTCACTTAGCTTGCACTTGCGCTGTAAATTCTTTTCCAAAAACGACTGGACCGCTTTGATATCTTTGTCGGTGTGAAAGCGCCGTTGACGACTGCTTGCATACACTGTTTGGCTCGTTCTCGACACATCTAACACATGAGACTTTGCAGTATTGCTGGCAATTTGGTGACCACAGTAGCGCTCTATCAAAAGTATCGACAGGTCAATCCATGCCATACCGCCGCCCGCGCAATAAACAGTGTCGTCCTCTGTCACCATTTTCTCTGGCTGCAGGTTTACATTTGGAAACATGGCCTCGAATTTTTCAGCATAACCCCAGTGAGTCGTTGCGGTTTTATTATTGAGTAAACCTGTCTGCGCTAATAAAAAATTACCCGTGCAGTTAGCTGCTATATCCGCTCCCATTTTTTGAAGGCGCTTGATATGAACCAGTAGCGGCTGTGTATCATTCAGTACCTCATCAATATCGCCACCGATAGTTGGAATAAGCAAAATATCGGTGTGAGATACATCTTCAATAGCAATATTCGGCTGGAGCACAACCTGATTAGAGCAGAGAATAGATTGCCCATGATGACTAGCAAGTTGAACTTTAAATTGGGGGGTGGTGGGCAGATTATGAATTCGCTGCCAACTAATACCGGCAAAAGCGAACACATCAAGTGCACCTGTAATGGCAGATGCCAGGGCTTGATCGAAACCAAGAACAGTAACAGTCAATTTCGCGCTATTCATAAAAGTAATTAAATTTATAAGGAGACATAAAAGATAATGATTGTTGGCGGTATTAGCCATTATTGTGTCATAAATGACAATAATGGCATGGTAACGAATATGACACAATGCATTAACAAATATTCGTAGAGGACAGGACACTATGGCCGACCAACTCATTCCACGTCGCGAAATGCAGTTTCAGCTGTACGAGGTATTGAATACAGCAGCACTGTGCGAAAAGACACGCTTTGAAGAACACAATGTTGAAACCTTTAACGCCGTCATAGACATGGCAGAAAAAATGGCAGAAGAATTGTTTCTTCCTCATAACGCAGTAGCGGACAAAAATGAGCCTACCTTTGATGGAACAAAAGTATCAATGATCGACGAAGTGAAAGTCGCCTTCGATACGTACAGGGAATCCGGATTTATTGCGGGTCACTTCGATTTTGAAGATGGCGGTATGCAGCTCCCAGTAACCGTGATGAATGCCTGCGCTGGGTATTTCTTAGCAGCAAACCCATCGTCTACCGCTTATCCGTTTTTAACAGCGGCGGCTGCCAACGTAATCAAGCACTTTGCCTCAGACGATATCAAAAGCGCATTTTTACCTAAAATGCTAGCGGGCGACTTTACCGGAACGATGGCGCTTACCGAGCCTCATGCGGGTTCATCCCTTGCTGATATTCGCACCTCTGCGAAGCTGCAAGACGATGGTACGTATCGCGTTAAGGGTAGCAAAATTTATATCTCAGGTGGTGAGCATGAGCTATCCGATAATATTGTTCATTTGGTACTTGCAAAAATTCCTGGTGGTCCGGCCGGTGTGAAAGGCATTTCACTATTTGCTGTACCTAAATACCGTCTGGATGCAGAAGGAAACCCAGATGTACGCAACGATATTACTCTTGCTGGCCTAATTCATAAAATGGGCTATCGAGGTACCACTTCAACTGCATTGACCTTTGGTGAAAATGGCGATTGCCACGGCTACCTAATTGGTGAACCTCATCAAGGTTTGCGCTACATGTTCATGATGATGAACGAAGCGCGTATTGGTGTTGGCTATGGTGCGGCAATGATAGGGTATCGCGGCTATCGATATTCGTTAGAGTACGCAAAAGATCGTACCCAAGGCCGCGCCGCGCCAAATCTTGCTCCAGAAGACGACCCAACGCCAATTATCAATCATGGTGATGTTCGCCGTATGCTGCTAGCGCAGAAAGCATATTGTGAAGGCGGTATGTCTCTTTGCTTGTACGGCAGCATGCTCATCGATGAGATGGAAACCGAAGCAGACAGTGAAAAGCGTACCGAGCTTTCTCAGCTTCTTGATCTATTAACCCCCGTATTTAAGGCGTGGCCCTCTGAGTTTGGCCCGAAAGCGAACGATTTAGCAATTCAAATTTTAGGCGGTGCGGGCTACACCCGCGAATATCCAGTTGAACAATGCTGGCGCGATAACCGTCTAAACCCAATTCACGAGGGTACTAACGGCATTCAGGCGTTAGACCTGCTTGGAAGAAAGTTGTGGCAGCACGACGGCAAAGGTTTGCAAGTTTTACTCGCACGAGTAACAAGCGACATGAAGCGCGCAGAAACGCCAAGAGCACAGGCGCTGGCGGCAAAACTAAAACCTTATTTGGACCAGCTTGGCGCACTTATACAACAAGCTGCTGCAGACCTTCGTTCTGATAAACAGTCTGTGTTGCTAACCAATGCAAGTTGTTTCTTAAACATATTTTCAAGCTGTGTAGTGAGTTGGGTTTGGCTGCGCCAAGCTAACGTTGCCGAACAAGCATTAAGTAATGGTGCTGGCGAACAGGATGTTGACTTCTACGAAGGAAAACTTGCTGCAGCAGAGTATTTCTTAAATTGGGAACTACCGCTAGTCAGTCGCGACATAGAAGTACTGACGTCACGTGAAGCATCTTGCAACAATGTAAAGGCAAGCTATTTCTAAATATATAACACTAATTTGTGCGCGAAAGGCATTGCAGAAGACCAAGCAGCGCGCATAAATTGAACTGGAGTACAGCTAATGAATGTAGCTGCAAATGTTGAAGGTAAACATATTCTTATTACTGGTGGCGGATCAGGTATTGGTGCCGCATCGGCCCGCGTTTTAGCTGAGCGTGGAGCAGTCGTTGGTATTGCCGATTTAAATCAAGATAACGCAAATGCATTGGCTGAAGAGATCATTGCTGCTGGCGGCAAAGCCTATGCAGTGACTGTTGATGTTACCGAACCTACTCAAGTCAAAACAATGTTTGAAACAGCGCTTTCTCATGTTGAAAAGATAGATGTGATCATAAACAACGCGGGCATTGATCATTTCCCTGCGCCACTTACCGAAGTCGACGACGCTATGTTCATGAAAAATATTCAGGTCAACTTAGCTGGCGTATGGTACTGCATGAAAAACGCGCTGAAGCACATGACCACGACAGGTGGTGGTCACATCATCAATATAGCGTCTGTAGCAGGATTACGTTCAGCGCCAATGATAAGTGCTTATAGTGCGTCAAAACACGGGGTAATAGGGCTGACTAAGTCGGCGGCGGTGGAATACGCGCGAGCGAACATTCGTATCAATGCCGTATGTCCGAGTTTTGTTGATACGCCTATGGTTCAAGGTGTGTTATCTAAACTAGATGAACGCGGTCAGAAAGGATTAATTGCAGCCAACCCAATGAAACGCTTGGGTAAGCCTGAAGAAATTGCAAATGCTATTGCATGGCTTTGTAGTGATGAATCGTCATTTATGACGGGGCAGTCTGTAGTGTTAGACGGCGGCATGTTGGCATAAACAACAAAAGTGTTGACGTTAAAACGATGAGCTTTTAAGGGAGCGCATTTTTATACCCTTTAAAAGACGAGTATAAGACAAATGCAGCTATCGTAGATAGGACACTGAGATACGTAGCTTGCGTATAAACAGCAAGAGAAGGAATGTTTAATGAACAACCTATTTGATTTAACAGGAAAAGTAGCACTGGTTACAGGTGCTAGCCGCGGTATCGGCGAATCTATTGCCCGTCTGCTTGCCCAGTACGGCGCCCACGTTATTGTATCGAGCCGCAAAATTGACGGCTGTGAAGCGGTTGCCTCTTCAATTCGCGACGCGGGCGGTAAAGCAACGGCGTTGGCCTGTCACGTAGGCGAAATGGAGCAAATTACAGAAGCCTTTAATGTCATCAAACGTGATTTCGGTAAGCTGGATATTCTTGTAAATAACGCGGCAGCGAACCCTTATTTTGGTCATATTTTGGATACTGACTTAGGCGCTTATAACAAAACTGTAGACGTGAACATTCGTGGCTACTTCTTCATGTCAATTGAAGCAGGCAAAATGATGAAAGAGCAGGGCGGTGGCGTCATACTCAATACCGCTTCAGTAAATGGCGTAACGCCGGGCGATATGCAAGGTATCTACTCTATTACTAAAGCGGCAGTTATCAGCATGACTAAATCGTTCGCAAAAGAATGTGGTAGCTTAAACATTCGCGTAAACGCATTACTGCCAGGTTTGACCGACACTAAATTTGCGTCAGCATTAACGACCAACGAGCAAATTTTGAAACACGCACTGAAAGTGATTCCGCTGGGCCGCGTAGCAGATCCAGATGAAATGGCAGGGACAGTATTGTATTTAGTGTCAGATGCCTCAAGCTACACCACAGGCACGACAGTAGTGGTAGATGGTGGTATGCTAGCCTAATTAGTTATAATTACGAGATACGACCATGCATATATGGGTTGACGCCGATGCGTGCCCTGCAGTGATCAAAGACATACTTTTTAAGGCAGCCAGACGTACAAAGCTGCCTTTGTCTTTGGTGGCTAACCATTTTATGTCTGTTCCACCAGACAAACACATCACCTTAACGCAAGTGCCCTCAGGCTTCGATGCTGCTGACGACTATATAGTAGAGAAGTGCGAAGCGGGCGATCTGGTTATTACTAACGATATTCCATTAGCCGCTGATGTACTGGCAAAGAACGCGCTTGCGTTAAATAACCGTGGTGAAGAATACGACAAGTCGTCTATCAAGCAGATACTGGGTATGCGGGACTTCATGGACACCATGCGTTCAAGTGGCGAACACACGGGCGGCCCAAAGGCGTTCTCCCAGCGTGACAAACAAAACTTTGCCAATGCGCTAGACCGCCTATTAACCCAAGGCCTCCGCGCCCTAAAATAAAGTATGGGGTCAGAGTACTTTATATACTGGAAAAAGTACTCTGACCCCATTAACTTTAGCAGTCGCCACCGCCGCCGGCATCACTGCCACAAGACGAGCTTGAGCTACTGGTTGGCGTGTAAATGGCTGCGCTACTGTCTCCGTGGGAACCAGACTTACTGCCGCCAGTCTTTGTGGCAAACGATACTAAGAACACCAATGTACACAGAGCAATAATAGCGATAGATGCTTTCCACTCACCTGTTGTAGTGCCCGCGTAGCATGCGTATGCAGCCACCGCTAAGCTTACAAGCCTTATTAGTAACCTCATAACGATCTCCTTTTTACCGAAAGGCATTAGGGGTGAAAAAAAGTACTTTGAACCCATTTAGGCCTTTTTATGGGGGCAGAAATGTACTCTGCCCCCATTATTGGGGACTATTTAACGATGGTCATTTCTTCGATAAGGTTTGTTGCACCGTCAACGTATTGCATTACCCATAGCATGTAGCGCGTGTCTACATGAATGGTACGGGTTGTTTTCGGATCAAAGTCCCAATCTGAATTAACACTTTCGAATGTACCGTCAAATAACAAACCGATTAGTTCTGCTTTTGCGTTAAGCGTTGCAGAACCTGAGTTTCCGCCCGTTGAGTCTAAGTCCGTAAGGAAGTTAACCGGTACGCTATTGATGTCTTCAAGCTTGTACGGACCGTACTGTTTGTCTTCAATAAGCTCAAGCTGCTTTTTCGGTGAATCAAATGGTGTTTCGCCGGTATCCTTTTCAGTAATGCCTTCAAGACGGGTAAAGGGTTCGTAAATGAGGCCATCTTTTGGCGAACCGCCCATCACGTTACCGTAAGTGACGCGCAGTGTACTGTTCGCATCCGGGTAAGCAAGGCTACCCAAAGATTTTTGCCATTCGATAATGGCACTCATGTATTTAGGGCGAAGTGCAGCAGCCTTTCCGCTAAGTGTTTTGCTTTTATCTTCAATCGCCATTTCGGTATCAAATAACGCAACGGCAAGTTTAATGAATGGGTCGTTGCTGTTTTCGAAATCAGCGCGGCTTGCGGTTAACCATTTTAAACGCTCTTCAGTGCTGGTAAGTGAAGTATTGTCGTAAAACGCTTTTAACTTCTTCTGAAGCGTTTTTCCGTCAGTATCACCATTGATGCCTACTGCTTTATCGAAAGCTGCAACTCGGTTTTCTTCAGGCTGCTCTAGGTACATGCTGATCATCTTTTGCCACACAGCTTGATCTACTACCGCATCAAAACGGCGCTCAATGCGTTCTACGCCTTCTTTAATGCGTATTTGGTCGCGCTCTTGGTATCCACGCTCACGCTCGGCATCTGGCTTTTCTCTCTCAATAGCATTGCGATAGAGGGTTTGAGCAGAAGATAAAAGCTGTGCACGATTAAGGTTGTTGTACCAGAAGTTTTGCTTGTTCATCTGCATTTGTTCAGCGCTAACTGCATCAAGAGCGGCCAAAGCTTGCTTCAATTCACTTTTGCCGTTTTTATCTAGCCATGCTGCTAACTGTTCTTCACGCTCGGCGCGGCGAGGAACAAGTCCAACACGCTTTGCACCAGAGAGCTGGCCTAAGGTATTTTTGTGAAAGTTGTTCAAGCCAGCAAGCGTTGCTTCATATTTAATACGGGCATCGCTGCCTTCTTCAGACGAGCTTTCAATAGTTTTGATCCATTCATCTACCAGTTCAAGATAGGTAGGGTATAGCCAGTCAAACATGTACGAAACTTGCGACAAACGGGCATAGCGGTTTGTAGAACCAGGGTATCCCGCTGCCATAACAAAATCACCGTCTTCAAGACCCGCAGCAGATACTTTTAGGAAGTGATCAGGTTTAAACGGCACGTTGTTTTCACTGTAATCAGCTGGTTTACCGTCTTTACCCACGTAAGCGCGATAGAAAGAGAAGTCACCGGTGTGACGAGGCCACATCCAGTTATCTACGTCGCCGCCGTATTTCCCGATAGAGTCAGCAGGCGCATAGGCTATGCGCACGTCACGAATTTCCATTTGCTTAATCAGTTTATATTCAAGACCTTGGAAAAATGAAGGTACAGAGCAGCGGAAGCCTGCTTCAGATTCACATTCTGCAATGAGTGCTTTGCGATTGGCCTCGATAAGGTCGTAGCGCTCACGCCCTTGAACATCGTCACCGATACCGCCAATAACTTTATCGGTTACGTCAGAAAAATCTACGGTAACAAACATGCGAGTACCCGGTGCCGCGGGTAGTTCATCACCAATTTCTTTTGCAAGAAAACCGTCTTTTAAGTAGTTGTTTTCTGGTGTGCTGTTGTATTGTACTGAACCGCGTGCGCAGTGATGATTGGTTACCGCTAAGCCTTTGTCAGATACAAAAGATGCTGAACAACCACCAAGAGAAACAATAGCGCCCATTGGAAACGCGGTTAAATCGTTAATGCTACTTGCAGGAATTGCCAAACCGGTTTCTTTTAAATCGCCAGCAATTGAAGGGAGCTGTTCTGGCGTGAACATGCCTTCCTTAGCATCTACCTGCATAGCACTGCCAAGCAACGCGGCAGAAATACAAAATACACTTACTTTAGACATTGGTGATCCTTGTTCTTGTCGTTAATCTAATTGTTATACGTCAGTACTAATAAATACGAAGTTAACGTCTACGTCAACATTGTTACAGTGTAACGACAATATGCCGTGTACCCTATGAGAAAGCACATAAAGCACGGCGTAAATTTGTTAGGAAGTGTGACAAACTGCCACTGACAGCAGAGAAGGGCGCATTTATCGCACAAATAGAGAAGGTAGATAATTTAAAATAAAACAAAAAGGCAGAGTATCAACTCTGCCTTTTAAACTTTTTAAGCCGCCAGGTTGCGGTTAAAGTACTGACACCAATGCTTTTGCTAGTGTTTCTACGTTTTCTTGGTTGATGCCTGCAATGTTTACGCGGCTAGAATCAACAAAATAGACACTGTGCTTTTCACGTACTTCGCGCACTTGCTCAGGTGTGATACACAAGAATGAGAACATACCTTTTTGGTCGTTCACGAAGCTGAAGTCTTTTGGTGAGCCATTATCGTGAAGGTTTTGAACAAGCATGGCACGTAGAGACTTCATGCGGTCGCGCATTTCGTTCACTTCAGATACCCACTCGTTATTAAGTGCTTCGTCAGAAAGAATGATGTCTACTAGTGCACCACCGTAGCTTGGCGGCATCGAGTAGATGCCACGTGCGATTGACTGAATTTGACCCTGCGCAATTTTACGGGTTGCTGAATCTTCAGTGATGATAGCTGCAAGACCAACGCGCTCGCGATAAAGGCCGAAGTTTTTAGAGCAAGACGCCGCTACAATTACTTCTGGAAGATTCTCAACCAACAAACGCATGCCGTACGCATCTTCCTCTAAGCCTTCACCGAAGCCAAGGTAAGCCACGTCGATGAAAGGCAAAAATTCACGCTCTTTAGCTACTTCTAATACTTCATCCCATTGTGCATTGGTAAGGTCTGCACCTGTAGGGTTATGACAGCACCCGTGAAGAAGAACGATATCGCCTTTTTCAGTTTTGCGAAGGGTTTCCATCATAGCGTCGAAACGAATGCTCGCTGACGCTTTATCGAAATACGGGTAGGTTTCAATTTTTAGGCCCGCAGAGCCGATAAGTGGAATGTGGTTAGCCCAGGTTGGGTCGCTTACCCATACTTTCGCGTTGTCGTTACAACGGGCAAGTAGTTCTGACAAAATACGCAGCGCGCCACATCCACCTGGTGCTTGAACAGCAGCAACACGGTCTGCTAAAAGAACAGGGCTATTCTTACCTAGAAGCAAAGACAACATACCGTCGATAAAACCTTGGTTACCCTGAGGCGTAATGTAGGTTTTACTGGTCTCTTTGTCTAAAAGCACTTTTTGCGCTTTTGCGACACTTGAAAGAATAGGGGTATTACCTTGCTCATCTTTATATACGCCAACACCTAAATCGATTTTATTTGGGTTGGTGTCTTCACGAAAAGCAGCTGACAGACCAAGAATTGGATCAGGGGCGAGATGGGGTAATACTTCAAACACGATATGTCCTCACGTTACGTTGGTGTGCAATAATTAGCAGGCAGGCATTATGCCATCGATGGTGGAAAAAACGACCCCTAAAGGTTGAAAATATTTCAATTAATCTGCTTTATAAAGCGTAAACGAAAGTTTCATTTCAAAAATACACTAAATGGAAAAAGAAAAAGCACGGGTTTCAATTGCTTCCCCTTTGTCCGAAAAGCAGCGTTCTTTCCAAGTGAGCGTATTGTTTTTATCAACCAATAGCAAAGTAGATGTACGCGTTCCGTATTTATCAGTTTGAATGAAAATAGAAGATAATGCCTTTTCCCACTCATAACCTATGCCCGTGTCGGGTAGCAGGGCGTCATCTGCTTTATTTTCATGGCGCAAAATATCAAATAAATCGTCATCATTGATTGTACTTCGTTGCTGCACATAATCATTGAGCGCGGTAACCCCTTGGGTGACTTTTGGCCACGGAGTAATGATGTCAGCGTTAGACAACCCATACACACCTGTATCAATTGAGTGGGTCGAATTGTTTACGTTGTTGTAAACGTGAAGCGCATTCACATCCCCAAATAGTAAGTTATAACCGTTGTACTGGTGTCGCGTTTTTTCAAGCCTAGCTAAATATGCTGACTGTTCGGAATACCCTTTTGGGGTCGGGGCTTGTTTAAGCCAATTAGCAACCAATTCCCCACGGGATACTGCATTTTTACTGATGCTGCGTGGGTCTCTCACATTGGTAAGCGCTGCAATTTTTCCGTTACGCGTAACACCCATCCAGGTTCCATTAGCTTCTAAATCCTGCCCAGCAAGCAAGTGCGGGTGGCTTTCCCAAAATGTTGAAGGTGCGGTTGGTCTTACGTAGAACTCGTCTCGATTCGCTGCAATTATTAGTGGGTAGTCATCTCGCATCTTGTTTGCGATAAATAAAATACACATAGCTTACCTAGTGTCCTTGTCTTAACTTGTTCACCACACATCGTTTAATTGCTGCGGTTAACAATTGTGTTACATTTTTATTTTGATTACTCTTAGTCAATGTAAACGTAGTCTAATGTGTTACTTCATAAGACAATATTGGGGGACAAAACAGAAAAAGAAAGTACGAAGGCCGATGAAGTATTAAAAGCAACCTATTGATAAATTCCTGCCGATGCAGCTAACCAGTATATAAAGTCCTAAACCAAACCATAAATAAAACCCAATATAGAACAAAAAGCAGAGCATAATAATGACAAAACCCTCGCGCCCGCATAACCATTCTATACTAGCCAATAAAGTCATTGTAGGGAGCAGTATCCCTCGAAAATGGCCAAATTGGCTCTCGTCGTTTGCGGCATGGGTGCTCACGAAAAGAGGCTGGCAAGTAGAAGGTGAACTGATTAATCAGAAAAAAGCCATATTGGCAGTAGCACCCCATACATCAAACTGGGACTTTTTCATTGGCTTATTCGTGGTTTTTTCTTTCAAGCTCAACATTAACTTTTTTGGCAAACACACCATATTTAAGCCACCACTAGGTGCCATTGTAAGGAGGCTAGGGGGCATTCCCATTGAAAGAAGTAAGGCCCACGGCGTGGTCACCTCCATTTCAAATAAAATCAAAGAGGCTGATCAGCTTATTCTTGCTTTAGCGCCAGAAGGTACTCGTAGCCCCATTTACCCATGGAAAATGGGGTTTATGCATATAGCACAACAAGCTGAAATTCCTATCCAAGTCATAGGATTGGACTACGCTAGAAAAAGAATTGTACTGGGGCCAATTATTCAGAAAGTGACTAATATAGATGAACAAATGCAAACTATTTATACGTTTTATGATAATGTTTGCGCAAAATATCCTAAAAACTGCATTATAAAGCCATAACCATTTGTTTAAGTGGTATGTACGCATCAGTCTTAAATAGACTAATACAGTGCGTATTTGGTTAGGTCGCAAACATCTATTTTCGGAGCTTCACCCGTGACAAAATTGGGATTCACAACCCGTCAGGTACATTCTGATCGCATGCTAAACACCCCGGAACATGGTGGTGTACACAGCAGCACATCTAATTCGGTTCTTTTTGAGTTTAAAGATGCGCAAGGCATAATAGATGCGTTTCAAGGCAAGCGCGCTGCTCACGTCTATTCTCGTTCTTCTTCGCCTTCTGTGGCTGCATTGCAAAATATGCTCAACGAATTAGAAGGCGGAGTGGGTACGCTGTGCTACTCAACGGGTATGGCGGCCATAAGCAGTTCTTTATTCGCTTTGTTAAAGTCGGGCGATCATTTAATTGTAAGCCAATACCTTTTCGGCAACACAAGAAGCTTTTTCGAAACCATTAAAGATTTTGGTGTGCAGGTTACGTACACTGATGTGACCGACATTCAGCAAGTTCAAGAAGCGTATCAGCCGAACACAAAAGGTGTTTACACGGAAACCGTGGCAAACCCTGTAACACAGGTTGCTGATCTTCACGCCATTGGTCAATTCTGTGAAGAAAAGCACATGCTGTTTATGGTTGATAATACCATGACACCGCCGCCAGTTTTCTACGCTAAAGATGTTAAAGCTTCACTGGTGTTTTGCTCATTAACCAAATACATTGCAGGTCACGGTAATGTGTTAGGCGGAGCAGTGGTCGATACTGGCAATTTCGACTGGACAAAGTTTGATAACCTCAAGCCAGCCTATCAGGTAGCAGATATTGCGCAGTGGGGCATTACCCAAATTAAAAAGAAAGGTCTTCGCGACTTGGGTGCTACATTGGCACCGCAGTCAGCTACCGCTATTGCATTGGGCATGGAAACCTTAGATCTGCGTCTATCTCGAAGTCAACACAATGCTATGCAGCTAGCAACGTTTTTAGACAATCACCCAAAAGTATCTAGAGTGTTTTATCCAGGTCTTGCCGATCATCCTCAGCATTTCATGGCACGTGAATACCTAAACGGTGGCTACGGAGCAATTTTAAGCTTTGATCTCGTCGAAGGTGCTGATCCGGTTTCGTTTTTAAACGAAATGGAATTGGTAATTTGCGCCACCCACTTAGGCGATAATCGCACCCTTGCATTACCTGTTGCGCCTACTATCTATTTTGAGAACTCGGCAGAAGAACGTGAGCTTATGGGTATTTCCGATACCATGTTACGTATTTCGGTAGGTATTGAAGATACTCAGGATCTGATTGCAGATTTTGAAGCAGCGCTAAACACGATTTAGACGATGTTTTGCTGAGTTAAAGTACAAAAAAAAGGGGCTTTCGCCCCTTTTTTATTTTGTTTTAATTGCGTTCAATATAATTAAAGCAATATGTTTGACTGGCATCTGTTAGTCAAAACCAAGCGTGATTTGGCCACGAATTTCACCACTTGGGAATGCGTCTGAGTGGAAGTTTGTGTAAAGACCACTGTCTGCCATAATATCCATTTGTTCAGCAGTTAACGTCGTATTAGCAGGTACAGACCACATACCGTCAGTGCCTGCGCTGAGACCCAGTATAACAGCGCCGTTTACGCCCGCTTCACCTTCGTGGATATGCGCCATAGTTGCTGTCATACCAGTAATGGTTACGCTACCTGTCAATGCACCTGTTGACGTATTTAACGTGAATGCACCAGCGCCAGAAGCCGTTGTAGTTACTGCCGGAACTTCCTGTAAGCCATTCGCAATGATGCCGTATACCTCAATGTTGTCAGGCGTGATCTGACCGCGAATTTCGCCACCAGCAAACGCCGCAGTGTGTACATTGACATAGTGACCGCCTGAAAGTAATTGCGTAGCAGTGGCTTCATCTAGCGTTACGGTACCATTTGTCATCCAAACGCCAGCTGTCTCTTCGCTTTCGACTAACGCCTCTAGCACAGGGCCATTTACACCAGCAAATCCAGTGTGAATGTGCGCCATAGTCGCGTTATCGATAGTGGTTACCGCCACAAGAGAAACATTGTTGTTTGTGGTGTCGAAGAGCGCATAGCCAGACCCCATTGCCATGGTGTCAACTGCTGGTACCTCTTGGCTGCCGCTTAGTGAGAATGTTACTACCGCAGTTGTGTCAGGAACTATTTGGCCACGGACCTCACCACTAGGGTTAGCTGTGGTGTGAACATTTAGATACCATTCGCCACTAGTCAGTGCATCTAGGTTACTCGGCGAAATGTTAGTTTCAGCTAAAACATAGGTACCATTGCCAGCATCAGTCAGTGGGAAAGCAACTGGGCCGTTCATACCAATGCCGCCATCATGCACGTGTACACCAGTAACGTCACTTAGGCCAGAAACATCTACACTTACGCTAAATGCAGGCAAATCTTCATCAATTTCAACCACTGCCGTTGCAGTAGACATAGTATTAACAGCGGGTACCTCTTGTGAGCCACTTAAACTTACGTTGTAAGTCATATCAGCATTAAAAGCTGGTGGAGGTGGCGCAAGGCCATCAAGCAACGCTAATTGAGGTAAATCACCTTCCATCGCGCCATCGAGGGCAATTGCTGTGTATATCTCACCGTTTTCTAGTGAAAGTACGCCCGTTTCAATTGCTGCTGTTTTGGTGCCTGTTGGTGTAACCGTTACCACATAGTCACCTTCCGCAAGGCTTACGTAACCTGTTTCAACAAGCTCGCCAGTCTCATATGCAATATCGGCAAATGCCGGGTCAACCGCATCAATTTCGCCATCTGCGGTTACGTAAATATCGACGTTACCCGCTGAAGGTGAAGCATGTACAATACGCACTTTCGCTTCTGTCGCTACGGAGCGGGGCATATCAACAAGCACATCAAGCTCTGGCGCAGTTAACACATTGTTTGCGATAGCGGTATAAGACATACCTACTTCTAGCGTCAACTCAGCATCGTCAATTGCCACAACACTGTTGTCGCTATCGGCTACAACGTCAATGAGATAGTCACCGGCTGCGACAGACAAATAGTCTGTGGTGCGCGGGAACTGTATTCCGTCTACCAGCACAATTTCGTTGTTAGCAATAACGTCCACAGCTGGTGCGTCGCTGATGCCATGTACTACGCGTATTTCGGCCCCCGCTTCTGCATCCCAAATTTTAAAACTGCTGTCACCGTCTGCGGCTAAAAGTGTTACTGGTGAATCACCGGTACCCACATTATTGGTAGCGGCAATAAGCAAATCAGCGCCGTCTGCTAGGTTTACTGTACCAGAGTCGTATACAACCGTTGTCTCACCGGCAGGTGTAATACGAATTTGGTAATCGCCTGCAGGTACTTGAATTAAATCAGTTGCGTCAGTGAATTCCGCGGTGACGAGTGGCTGTTCAGCGGTGATATCTGCTTCTGGCGCAGTAACATAGATATCAACCATTGGCGCCATCGATGCTGCATGAACAATCTGTACCTGGGCATTGCCAGCTTCAACTGCGGTTTCCATGCTGGTGACAGTGAGTAACGATAAGGTTTCGTCAGCAACATTTCCAACAGCGAAAATATCGTAATTTACATCTGCTTCTAACGTGACGTCGGCCTGCAGTACTTCAGCGTTTTCACCAGGGAGAATACCAGTTACCCCAATGTCATACGTACCCGTTTCAACTTCAAAACGCGATGAAGCGACCTGATAATCTACATTTTCCAAACCATTTAGAATCGCGTCATTAGCGGTGACATTGACCATGGGAGCGTCAGATGCCGCGTGAACAACACGAACGTTTGAATACTCGATAACGGGGGCGGGAACTTCAACGACTTCATCATCGTCATCATCAGAGCAACCGATTAAAAATAGTGGTAGTATTGAACATGCAAGGAGCGCTTTGGTCCTTCTCATTTTTTGTATCCTCTTAATTGTGTTGTGGCAAACTCGGTTACGCTGAGCAAATAAGAGAAGATCAACCTCCTTGCAACATTAAGCTAATGTAATGTTTTCAAGAAATTTACAATAAGTATTGTCCTCGGTATTTTTGTTCTACAAAATAGAACGAAGCCTTCATGTTTTTGATATTTTCATTCAACCTATTTGCATTAACATATCTACACGTTATCGAAACAACAATTATTGGAGTTCGGCATGAAAACAGTGTTAGCTATATTTTCCAGCCTTAACGGCAGTCAAGGTAATTCTTCAAAGCTTGCAAACGAGTACCTTTCAAAACTTAAAACCGACGATTCGGTACGAATTAGCCGCGTTGATGCTGCCTCTCTGGCACTGCCTCATTTAACAGGTGAAGAAATGCAGGCGTGGATGACTGAGGCGTCTGAGCGAAATGAATCACAACAGGCATTGGCAAAAGTCTCTGATGACATTGTTGAAGCAGTGAAAGCGGCTGACGAAATTGTGCTGGCCGTGCCAATGTACAACTTTGGCATTCCATCGAGCTTAAAAGCTTACTTCGACCGTATTGCAAGAGCAGGTATAACATTTAAGTATACCGAGACAGGTCCTGTCGGATTGCTAGAAAATAAATCAGCTACTGTTTTTGCCGCTCGTGGTGGTGTGTATGCAGGTTCAGACTTTGATACGCAAACGCCGTATTTAAAACACTTTTTAAATTTTGTTGGTATCAGTGACGTAAAATTCGTTTACGCTGAAGGACTTAACATGGGCGAAGAGCAAGCAAACAAGGCTTTTTCTGAAGCAAGCGAAAAAATTATTGAACTAACCAACAACTAAACACACTAAATTAATGCAGTTAGCTAAAACGTAGAAAGTATGTTTTCAGCTAAAAGTGTGTTCCAAGTTGAGTGTGCTTGATTGCCCCGCGTGTTACGCGGGGCTTTTTTATGAGCAAAACTTTTGAGAGTATTTTTTTAAAACAAAAAGAACAAGCGAATACCTATTCACCCTTGATGAGTGCTTCTACATCGGCAATGAAGTCAGGATCAGTAGGCTTTGTTGAGCTAGGATAATGGGTGATTTGTTTACCCGTGCTGTCAATTAAGTATTTATTGAAGTTCCAAGAGGGCGCTTTGCCGGTGGCGGTTTTTAGCATTCTATACATAGGATCGGCGTCGTCACCTTTTACCGATATCGGTTCAAACATCGGAAACTTTACGCCATAAGTCAATTCACACAGTTCTGCCGTTTTGCCTTCATCATTATCTTCTTGGTTAAAATCGTGCGAGGGGAAGCCAAGTACAACAAAATCTTTGTCTTTGTAGTCACTATAAAGGGCTTCTAAACCTTCAAATTGTGGCGTGTAGCCGCAATAGCTGGCTGTGTTCACCACTAAAAGGGTCTTTCCGGCATATTCGTTACAAAAATTCACCGTTTCTTGTGAGTTGAGCTTACGCTTCATGAACTTTAGTACGCTGGGGCACTCGCTCGCAAAGCTAGGAGTCGTGAAAAAGCTGAGCGCAAGCAATGCAGGTACAAAACCTTTCGCTTTCATAGTGTTTTACCTCATCAGTGAATTTTTGTTATTTTGTTCAGTCCGACAGACCAGTTTCACAACCATAAACGCAGAGGGTTTACGTTTGGTTCACTATCTCAATCGATGAACGTTAGCGTATTAGTAACTGCTCTGCGTATAATGTTAACGTTTTTTACATAACAACGACTTAAAATAATGAAAAAATACTCTTCTTTACTCATCGCGGCTAGCGTTACTTTTGCGTTGGGCGGATGTGCAAGCACTACTAACGAATCATCTAGCCAAGCAGCGTCTACATCGCTTCCTGCTGCCACTGTCCAGCAAACCGTTACACCCGATGTCGCGCCTCAGAACAGCGTGAAAAATGGTGAAATTACTTTAAAGCAAATAATGTCAGACCCTCAATGGATGGGCGCGCTACCCGAAGGTATGGGGTGGTCGGTCAATGGCGATAAAATTGTTTTTGAAAAAGAAAGACAGAATAGCGCGTTAACAGATGTTTATATTGCTGAACTCTCAAACCCTGCAAATGCCGTAAAAGCGCCATTATCAGATTTACACAAGTATCGTTTTGACGAACGTGTAGTAAGAAATGATGGTGTAATTGCTTATTCATTTGAAGACAGTGTTTATGTGCAATTTACCAACGGTGAAACCGTGCGTATCGCGCGTGGCGGGAATGCGCTGTCAACTCTTTCATTTATGACTGATGGCCGCTTAATGGCGTTAAGCGGTAACAAATTTATTGCTATAGACCTATCTAACGGCACCCGCGAAGAATTATTGAGCTGGGAGTTTAGCGACGAACCCAAAGCGGTTGAGCCGCCTAAAGATTATATTGCCGAGCAGCAACAGTCGCTGGTGGAATACATCAAACTACAGCGCAAAAACAGACAAGAAAAAGACGACGCTCAAAAAGCGTTGGCCAAAGAAAACAGCAGTGTAGCACCTACGCCGTTTTACTTTGATAAGTCGCATCGACTAGCGGGTATTAGCGTATCACCTGCGGGTAACTTTGCAGTAGTCGCCACCACGGAAAGTAAGCCGTCTCGTGATGACAGCGACATCATGCCGCATTATATCCAAGAAGACAGCCGTATTGCCGCGAAACCCGTACGCCAACGTGTTGCAGATGCAGAATCGGTAAATCATGAACTGTGGCTGCTTAATTTGAAAACAGGCGAGAAGAGTGAACTTAAATACTTTAATTTGCCTGGTTACAATGATGACGTACTCGCAGACGTAAAAGAAGAAAACGCGAAGGCCAATGGCGAGACCTATGAAGTTAATCGTCTGCCGCGCGATATCACTTTGCTGCAAAGCTGGTACTGGACCAAACCTTCAATTCGCTGGCACAAAAACGGTAACGCTGTTGCCGTTATGCTAGAAGCGTGGGACAACAAAGACCGCTGGATTGCAACGGTCGACTTAGCGAATAAAACGCTAGAAAACCAACATAGGCTTCATGACGATGCGTGGGTAAACTACCGTTTCAACGCATTTGATTGGCTAAATGACAGCGAGACGCTTTACTATCAGTCTGAGCATACTGGTTACTCTCACTTATACGTTCAAAAGCCTGGCGAGAAGCCTGTCGCGCTAACCAGCGGCCGTTTTATTGTTGACGATTTAACGCTTTCTAGCGATGACAATTATATCTACTTTAAAGCTAATATGGAGCACCCGGGGCTTTACGAAGTTTATCGTGCAGATTTAAGTGACAATACCATCGATACCATGACTGATTTGAATGGTATGACAGACTATGCACTTAGCCCGGATGGTAAAAGTTTGCTGCTAAGCCATAGCAAGGTGAATCAACCACAAGAGCTTTACATTAAGCCAGCAAACGAAACAACAGCGGCAAAGCAAATCACGCAAAGCTCCAGTGCAGATTTTAATGCACTTCCATGGGCGGTGCCTAACATCGTTGCTATTGAATCGTCGCATACCGATGCACCTATTTACGCACGAGTATATTTACCGGAAAATTACGACAAGACGGCACCAAATAAAGCGGTAGTGTTTAATCACGGTGCAGGCTACTTGCAAAACGCCCACATGGGGTGGTCTGGTTACTTTAGAGAATACATGTTCCATAGCATGTTAGTGCAGCAAGGCTATGTCGTACTAGATATGGACTATCGCGCTAGTGCTGGCTACGGGCGTGATTGGCGAACCGCTATTTACCGTCAAATGGGTACGCCTGAAGTGCAAGATTTGCGTGATGGTGTTAACTGGCTTGTTGAAAATGCAAATGTAGATCGTGAGCGTATTGGCACATACGGCGGTTCATACGGCGGCTTCTTAACCTTTATGTCTATGTTTACCGCGCCAGATCTGTTTGCGGCAGGAGCTGCACTTCGTCCGGTAACTGACTGGGCGCATTACAACACGCCATATACGGCTAATATTCTGAATACGCCTGATATCGATCCCATCGCGTTTGAACGTAGCTCGCCAATTTATTTCGCAGATGGGCTAGAAAAGCCGTTGCTTATCAATGCGCCTATGGTTGATGACAATGTGTTTTTCCACGACACCGTGCGTTTGGTACAGCGTCTTATCGAGCTTGAAAAGGAAGACTTTGAAACGGCCATTTATCCGGTAGAGCCACATGGCTTTGTGCAGCCAAGCTCATGGCTTGATGAATACCGCCGTATCTATAGGTTATTTGAAGAAAACTTATAACCAAAGCTTCGACTTGAATCGCCCAGCATCAAAAAGGTGCTGGGTTGTTTATGACCTAATAGCTTTCATCGCATACAGCAAAAGGCCCAAATTCAGTGAATTCGGGCCTTTTTAAAATCTTCACTTTTTGCTTCAGCACATTAATCTGCTTTAACGAATTAAAATGCGCAAAAAGAGTGACGCTATATCGCTCGAGTTTCTATTTTCTTTTCGCCGTAATAAACATAAGTAAAAAGATTGCGATACCCGTAAGCGCACCGAATAAATGCGCGTCTACGGCAACTTTTGCGTCAATCAGGTTTGCAACTTGTTCACTACTACCGTCAATTTGTTCGTATCCCACCTTGATGGCTAGACCTATAAGCAATAACCAACCCGACTTCATTTTCTCTTTTATATCAACACAGGCGCCCCATGCGAAAATACCGTGTAATGCGCCAGATAAACCGGCGTACCAAATCAGATCTGGAGAGAAGAAATAAAGCCCGACACTGGTTCCTAAGCAGCACCATACAAAAACTTTTAAGTACAAACCAATGCGATAATGTTCACCGTGTAGGGCCCACAATAGCGCCAGACCTGCTAAATTTAAAAGTAGGTGGTAGCCATTGGTATGCACGATATTGCCGCTGACTATTCGCCAAGTTTCTAGACCTTGAATGGCGTACCTGTCGTAAGCCAAAAAATTGCCAGACATAGGCTCAAAGAAAAACGCGACAACGGAGCATAGCGCAATAAATAAAGGACCAGCGCTATACTTAAGCGAAAACGGCAGTGACATCATCAGTGTTAGTTATTTTTGAATTTAGAATTTGCTGGCTATGATACAGAAATTGCCTACAGGGTGAAAACTGAAGTACGCCCAAAACAAAAAGACGACAGTAAAGGAGTAATTATGTCTTACATTATTACCGAAACAAATCAGCAATGCTTAACCATTACACTTAACCGAACCGATAAGAAAAATGCGTTAACACGCGACATGTATCAAGAAATGGCGAATGCCATAATAGGTGCAAAGAACGATGGCTTTACGAAAGTGGTGGTGATAAAAGGTGCCGGCGATTGTTTTACCGCAGGGAATGATATTGGCGACTTTGCGCAGCAACAAGAGCACGCTCAGGTGCCTGAGACAGCTGCCTTTATGCGAGCTTTGGCTGCATGTAATTTACCGGTTATTGCACAAGTTCAGGGCTTGGCGGTAGGTATAGGCACAACGCTTTTACTGCACTGCGATTTTGTGTACGCCACACCAGATACCCGATTTGTTCTACCATTCATCAACTTAGGGCTTGTTCCCGAGTATGCATCAAGTTATCTTTTGCCTAAGGTTGCAGGTCATATCAAAGCGGCAGAATGGTTAATGCTAGGTGAACCCTTTACTTCTGCCGATGCTTATCAATTTGGTATTCTGACTAAAATAATCGACGCGAAAGAAATAGATCAAACGGTTCAATCAACAGTAGAAAAACTCGTTGCCAAGCCTTCATTCTCGCTTAGACAGACTAAGGCGTTATTAAAAGGCGATGGGGAGCGAACGAACCAACAGATAAATGAAGAGTTCGATATATTTTTAGAAGCGTTGGGCACAACCGCAGCCCAAGAAGCGTTTGATGCGTTTCTAAAGAAACGGCCAATTAACCCCGAAAAATTTAAATAAGAGGAAGTATTATTTTGAGACGCAGTGTTTTGTTCAGAGCTTCAGTTGTTACACTTGCATTATCTAGTTGCTTCATTTTTGGAGCGAACGCTAAACAAACTCGCGAAGTTGGTGAGCCTGAAGCGGCTACAGGCTACATAGAAAAAAAGGCATTTGAAGCCAAAGACTATATGGTAGTAGCGGCAAACCCCTATGCGTCTTGGGCAGGAAAGAATATTTTAGAAAAGGGCGGCAGCGCGATTGACGCTGCGGTGGCTGTTCAATCAATGCTTTCTCTAGTTGAGCCGCAATCGTCAGGCATCGGTGGTGGTGCATTTATCCTTTATTGGGATAATAAGAACAAAGTACTTCACACCTTCGATGGCCGTGAAACAGCACCGAAAGCGGTCAATTCTCATTGGTTTATTGAAGGTAATAAGCCAATGCGCTGGTTAGATGCCGTAGTAGGCGGTAAGTCAGTAGGCGTGCCTGGTGCAGTAAAAGCGTTAGAAATGGCTCAAGGCGAGTTCGGCAAGCTACCTTGGAATACGCTGTTTGACGATACAATCAAAACAGCTGAAGACGGCTTTAAAGTATCGCCGCGTTTAGCCAAACTTGTTGCCTTAGACTATCACCCAGGCCTTAAAACCTTTCCAGCAAGCTCTACTTATTTCTTCCCGGCAGGCCTGCCGTTAAAAGAAGGTACGGTTAAGAAAAACAAAAAGCTCGCCAAGACTCTTAGAGGTATTGCGGAAAAGGGCAGCGACTATTTATTAAAAGGCGAGGTCGCTGAAAAAATAGTAAAAGCGGTAAATAGCGCTGAAATCAACCCAGGCCAGATGACGTTAGATGACTTAGCAAACTACGAGCCTGTAAAGCGCGAACCTGTTTGTGGGCTATATCACGAAAAGCGTATCTGCGGTATGGCACCGCCTAGCTCTGGTGGCGTGAACGTCTATCAAATTCTTAAAATGTTAGAAGGTTTTGACCTTAGCCAGTATGCGCCGGATTCAGTAGAGTTTGCGAATTTGTACACGCAGGCAAGTGCGCTTTCGTATGCTGATCGCGAGAAGTTTATAGCAGATAGCGATTTTACTAACCTGCCGTTTGCGGCCATGATCAACACCGCTTATCTTGACCGCCGGGCTGAAAATATTGCTGTTGATAAAGCGTGGCGTCGCAAGCGCGCGGGTAATCCGTACGCTGATGCGAATGTTGCGCTTGGTACGTCAATGGAACTGCCTAACACTTCGCATGTCTCTATCGTAGACAAAGAAGGTAATGCAGTATCAATGACCACAAGCATAGAATTTATGTTTGGTTCTGGGATTATGGTAGAAGGCTTCCTGCTCAATAATCAGCTTACCGACTTTTCATTTTCGCCGACTAAAAACCGTTTCCCTGTTCCAAATCGCGTAGAACCTGGTAAACGCCCTAGAAGCGCAATGAGCCCTACAATGGTGTTCGACAAAGAAGGGAACCTTGAGGTTGTTGTAGGTTCGCCGGGCGGCTCTAGAATTGTAAGCTACGTCGCTCAAACCCTAATAGGTGTTTTAGACTTTGGCTTAGATATTCAGCAGGCCATCAACTTACCTAAAATAACTAATAGAAACGACTACACTGCGCTAGAGAAGGGCACACCAATGGCTGAGCTTGAAGAGCCATTAAAGGCGCTAGGCCACAATGTTAAAGTAGTAGATTTAAACAGCGGTCTTCACGGAATCCAGTTTAAATCAGGTAAATTAATTGGCGGCGCAGATCCTCGCAGAGAAGGCATTGCAGTAGGGCGCTAATTTGGCGTTTGCCTAGTTAAAACTAGATGCAGCAAAGCGCTGTTGCGTGAGAGAAAGCGGAGGGTTAAATATCTTCCGCTTTTTTTGTTTGAGACGGGCGGTAACACTCGAGAGAAGAGTTATCTTTTATCGACTAGTCCATGTAAGCCAATCAACCATCAAATATTAATATAACCTTCAAGGTAAGACACCGCTTGGCCAGAAATAAGCACGCGGTCGCCTGCCACCTCACATTTTAATGTGCCGCCGCGTTTAGATGCCTGATAAGCCATAAGCTTTGACCGTCCAAACACTTTTCCCCAATACGGCGCTAGCCCAGTGTGGATTGAACCGGTAACCGGGTCTTCATCACCGCCGTTCGCAGGCCAGAAATAACGAGATACGAAGTCAAATTGAGTACCCGGTGCTGTCACTACCACATCATAAGGTGCTAGTGTTTTTAGTTGTTCGCTGTCTTGAATTACGCTTAAAACATCATCTTCATTTGAATAAACAGCAAAATAAGCTTGGTTATTTTTTAGAATGCTTTGGGGCTTGATAGAAAGCCCTTTTAGTAACGCTTCAGGCACTTCACCGGCAGGGCTGGGTATTCTATTAGGGAAGTCCATTTGAATGAAACCGTCTTCTTTCTTAACAACTTTCATCATCCCCACCGACTTGGCGAAAAGCGAAATGTGCGGCAGTTGGTAGTTTTCGCTAAAAATAACAAACGCAGAAGCTAAAGTAGCATGACCACAAAAATCGATTTCCGTCACAGGGGAAAACCAGCGGATAGCGAATACACCGTTATCGTCTTCAACTAAAAATGCGGTTTCTGAAAGATTATTTTCAGCAGCGATTTCTTGCATTTTTTCATCGCTAAGCCATTTACCTGTTATAACTACAGCAGCAGGATTGCCTTTAAACCTTACATTAGTAAATGCATCAACAACGTTTATTTTAATTTTCATGAGAACGCACACCCACTGTTTTTTTAGCTTGATTTAAACCAAGCTCTTTTTGCATTTTCTTGGTTAATCCCAAGGATACTAGTTTATAAGATGCCCTTAAATAGTATTCTAACGCTTCATTTTCATCGCTCTCACAGTTGTATTGCTGTATCCACTTCATTCCGCGACTAGCAAGATAGGGGGCTGGCCTATAGCCAGGCTTTTCTTCTAGAAAATAATAGTTTTGCTCAGACGTTTTAAAGGTAAAAGCAGGGCGTCCGTCTTTGCCGATGCTGCCTATAGCAAAAACTTTATTGCCAATTTTCCATACCTCAGAATTTCCCCACTGAACGACATGAGTAGTGTGGGGCAGTGATTTACAAAAATGATTGAATTCGTCGAGGGTCATAGTTACTCACTTTAACTAATTGTCATAGCATGAGTCATCGATCTTTATCACAATCTTATGTTTTGCTGTCACTACGATGCTTGCTGATTAACTCTGAAATAGCATTTGTTATTTCTCTCATTAAACCTCCGTGCTCGTTTTTATATCCTTCTTTGAAACCAAGACAATTAAAAATACTAATGCTAAGGGCGGGAGAAAAGCTGTTAAAAAAGCAATCACAGAGGTAGCTATAGGCGATGTAGTCTTGCGCTTTCCAAAGTAAAAGCCAGTAACAGCCATAAATAGAGCGAAAACGAGTATGATTTGCCCAAGAAACGTAGCATTTATATTCATTAATACTTCCTATTATTTATGATTACTTATTACGTTTAAATAAGGTGCCATTAGCATAGCACAATCACAAAACCGCACTGCTTGCTTGTGCCCCAGCGAACGAAGTGAGCGAATTAATTGGGGTTTTATGTGCGTGCATTTTCAGACCCACAGACAAGTGTTTCCTCCCCAAGATGGTAGACATTATTGATGGCTACGTATGTGCCGGAAACAACACCTGATATTGGTATTAATAGAAGCCCACTGATTGAATAGAAGGTATTTGTATCCTCAAAACCATTGACAACTTTGAGTGTTTTGCGGTCCGAGGATATCTCACACTTGTTCACCTTAGCCGTATCGGTTTCTGGAACTACTATACAGGCGCTTAGCAGAGGTATACTTAGAATTAAGAATACTAGTGATTTCACTTAATAGGTCCTTTTATTTTTCATTACACAGATTAGCACATAACATTGAGCTAAGCGGCGCAGTTGCGTGGGGCATAATGGCGAAGCCGGCCCGCGTGTATGCGTCCCAGCGACCGAAGGGAGTGCCAACAGCGTTTTGTTCTACACACATTAACCGTGATGCCTGCGAATATGCGTAATCAACTTATCCTTATTGAATTCTAAGGTTACTATATTTACTGAGCTGTAGGTTATATCTTTGTCTAAATGATTTGGCCTGACTTTTCCTGACTCAGTCATTTTGATAATGGCAACATTTCCCCCAGTCATTATTTGATTTATTACTATTGAACTGTAGTAAATCTTGTCACTCATTTTGGCGATCAGGCCTTCACGTAAAGCGGATTTTTCCGTAATCGTTACTTTAAACTTCACATGTTCATCGACGAATTCATCTGCAATTAAATTAATAAAGGCATCAATATCCTGAATTGTAGTATTAGGTTGCTGGCGAGCATTTTTGGCTTCCACAAATTTTGTCGCTAGTTGCTCCAGTTCTCTCTCTGAGAGAGCAGCATTGGCGGTAAACGAAAGAGATAAAAAGACAAATAAAAGTAAGAGCTTATACATAATGTTCCTTGTGTGTATAACTTTCCAATAACGGGCGCAGACATGTGGGGCGTAATGGCGAAGCCGCCCTGCGTTTGTGTCCAAGTGACCGCAGCGAACGAGTTTAGCGCCTTGTTATGTGCGATTGAAAAACATCTTATCATTGCGTCTCACTGTTATCTGTAACAGGGCCAAGTATGATATCCCATATGTTTTTACGCCAAAATGAGTCAGGGCCAATTGTAGTAAAAGCGGCAGCCCTCACTAAAGAAAACAACGAATAGCCAACAAAAAAGAGAGATAAAACATATATAACAAAAATATGTATCTCCGAACCGCGACGGCTAGAGACAAGTTCTACCCCGTTACCTACATTTCTTAAGATTAGTAACGACACGATAGTAGTAATCACTAGGTAAACTGTGCTTCGTTTTATTTCTTTATTCAAATTGGTATAAACCTTTTCATTGAAGCAAATATCATCCACATAAGGGGCAGTAACACGAGGGCTAAAATGGCGAAGCCGCGCACGTGTATGCGCCCCAGTGACCAAAGGGAGCGTGTTATGCATCAACGATCCCAAACAACCTTGTATAGTTTTTCTTATATAAGTCTGCGAACACAAATGGTCGGACTATTAATGCATTTGTAACAACAGGAATAATAACAATGGTATTAAAAATTAAAGGTGCGCCAAAAATTACCATAAAGCCTGAAAGAGCAACTGTGATATAGGTTAAAATTGAGTATGCCCTAAATGAAGAAATATTCTTCATTAACACAGTGACTTCACTTTTTTCTGTGCAGTCACTTACGAAAAGGTAAAGACAAAATAGGCCAGCTAACCCCCAAAGAATGCTTTCTGGGCGAATTGTTGATAGAGCACTTCCAAACAAAGCCACAGTTAATGCCAGACTAAAAGTGTCTGACGCCGCCATTCTTAATAACAAATGTTTGTTATCCGGTTCTGGTGAAAGAGGCAGTCGGTCCATGAATCTTCCTGATGCGTAACGCTTAAATATGGGGCACGAACAGGCAGGCGATAATGGCGAAGCCGCCTGCTTGTGCGTGTCCCAGCCCGTTTGCGGGCGACATAATTTTTTTGTTAGGAGACATTACCAAAATGCCTCAACTTGCTTAACTAAAAGTGATGCGAGAATGTCGATGCCTGAAAGATTTTTCCCTGAAAGGTTTACTCCCACTACTTTTTTGTCATCTGGCAAGATAGGTAAAAAGTGCTCTTTAAACTGCTCCCAACTAATACTTCTTGCTTCCACATTACCGAGTAGATCTGGATTTAGTTTTTTAAGTCTTTCGATTCTCGACTTGGAAGACCATACAGGCAAAGACACCTTGTCGTCGCTCACGTCAAACTCTAAGAGCATCTCATTTGGAAAAGCTCCAAACCAGACAACTCTAGTCTCTGCGACTTCTTCATAAAACCTGTTCGCTTGAGCGACTCCTGCTGACATCCCTTGTCTCCTAACACTCACATAAGTGACAGTAACGCATGGGCTAAAATCCCAGAGCCCATGTGTTACTGTCCCAGCGAGCGGCTTAATGTGATTGATATACGCTATTGACTTACAATGCGCAAGTACCATAATTAGGTATATATTGGTATTTGGAGAAACCAGATGGCTAAAAACACCAGCATTACCCTTGGAGACCATTTTGATGGCTTTATTGCTAGCCAAATTCAAACTGGTCGGTATGGTTCAGCAAGTGAGGTGATTCGTTCAGCTCTTCGCTTGCTAGAAACACAGGAAACCAAATTAAACACTCTGCGTCAATTACTTGTAGCAGGTGAAGAAAGCGGCGAGACTGAATACGACCTTGAGCATCTGATATCAGAGCTAGACGGTGAATTAAAAGAGTGAAACCATTTAAGTTAACCGTACTAGCAAAATCAGATCTAAAAGATATTGCATTGTTTACGCAACGGAAATGGGGTAGAGAACAGCGAAATGTATATCTTAAACAATTCGATGATTTATTTTGGATGTTGTCTGAAAATCCTGATATTGGTAAAAGCTGCGATGAAATAAAAGATGGATACAAAAAACTTCCTCAAGGTAGCCATGTTATTTTCTACAAACAAACAGGCAGTCAGGAAATTTTGGTCATAAGAATCCTCCATAAAAGTATGGATGTAAATCCTGTACGCTTTGGCGTATAACACCCTAATAAGGGGCAGTAATACATGGGCTAAAATCGGAGCGAAGCGACAGAGCCCATGTGTTACTGTCCCAGCGAGATAATTGGACTCCCCCGCACCTGTGGGTTTGGGGTGATATTTTTGTTACCACACAAAAAATATTAAAGAGAGTCCTTAATATGTATCGTACTAAAGTCGGCGTTGATTTAGCAAAAAATATAATTCAGGTTTGTACATTAAACGGTAAGAAAGTTACGTCTAATGTAGAGATGAGTGTTGATGAGTTTTCGGCTTGGTTAGCCAAATCGAAACCCCTTACTGTAGCGTTCGAAGCCTGCTCTACATCAAACTATTGGTATCAACGCGCTATCGAAGCCGGTCATGATGCTCGACTTATTAGTGCCAAGTTGGTCAAAGCTGTTAGGCAGAACCAAAAGACGGATAAAAATGATGCATTGGCGATTGCTCAAG
>NZ_JAZETN010000014.1:0-127711 GCF_036864475.1 Alteromonas sp. S005
TCGCGGTTTTTTCTTCTTGGCATATCTCTTGATTCTCTTGTAGGATAATTGATACCGAAAGTGGTCGTACCAGAAGGTTGTAAATGTATCTACAGGGAGAGAATCGATGAAAAGTGCATTAGTTGTAGAAGGCGGCGCTATGCGCGGAATATTTGCGGCTGGCGTACTTGATAAATTCATGGAGCAAGACTATTACCCCTTTGATTTCACATTAGGGGTTTCCGCTGGTGCGACAAATTTGTCGACTTACGTGTCTAAAATGCAAGGTTTGAGCAAAACCATTATCACCCAATATGCAACGAAGCGAGAGTTTTTCAGCCCGCTTCGATTCATAAAAGGGGGTCATATGACAGATGTACATTGGCTATGGCATCACTCAAAGCAATCAATGAACATTCCCGCTCCGGGTGAAAATAGCAGCATGCCTCTGTACGTAGGGATTACGAATGCAGAGTCGGGTGAATGTGAATTTATTCAAGCCAAAGAAGATAATATAGACGAGTTGATGGTAGCGTCTTGTGCACTACCCACTGCATATCGAGATGAAATAATCATTAACGGTACGCGTTACCTGGATGGCGGAGTTGCAGATGCAATACCTGCAATAAAAGCTTATGAAATGGGCGCAAGGGACATTACCGTAATACTTTCTCAGCCACTTGGGTTTACCAAGCCTGAAGTAAAATCAACCTGGTTAATGCAAAAAATGTATGGAAACCAGCCTGCGATCCTTGAAAAGATGCTCCAGCGAGCAGCCATTTATAACGAAACGCTAGATTTTCTAAATAATCCACCAAGTGACTGCAACATCAAAGTAATTGCGCCAGACGAGGCTTTCAGCGTAAAACGCCTAACTATGGATAAGAAAAAATTGTTAAGGGGCTATGGTCAGGGTAGACGTATGGCCAGACGTTACATTAAAGCCCTCGACCCTGCGATAAATCAGAAGTCTGCATAAACTTTGGCCCGCTAAATATGTAGCGATTCAGCAACAGTAGAGACAGAAAGCTTGGATTTATCCAGGCTTTTTTGTTTATAGATTCAAAATGCTTGTTTCTCAGTGGGTTATAGTGTTGCAAATTGACTACATAATTCTAGTGGATTTATCCATTTTTAAGCTATCGCGACCAGTATTTTTTTAGTCGTAACACCCCTACCAAAGCTCCAGTTGTTTTTATCACTACAGCACCAAAAATTAACGCTTAGCGATCACCTTCATAACCATCTGATATTTAGAAACTTTAAGTAAAGCTTGAATAGTTGTGTGTAAACTTTTCACTTAACTTGCAAAAGTTTCATAGTATTGGTCTGTATTTTGCTGAAACTTTTAAGGTAAAGTTATACGCGTTCATATATTGTAGTAGCGCAAGCTGGATTGCAGACACGTTATGTCATATGTTTTTTTAAGAAAGCGATATTTTGAAAAAACATCATAAAAAACAATATATATAAGCTCTACCACACTACATTGACTGTGTCGTGCGCTACGCAGATAGCGCTTAGCAATAATAAAATGATATACAACTTTTATGTATGCAGCATAATACTTAAGGCTACTTTTTCTTGCTATGCATAGATGTGGGCAAAGAGACGTGGCAGTATTTGAGAATAATTAAAAAAAGCAAAATAAAACGTGCAATTAGCGAAGCAAAAAATCTCAATTGGATTGGTAAATCCAAAGAATCCGGTGAATGTTGCGTCGATCCTTCGTGCTGCAGGGTGCTATGGCGTCGCGAGCGTATTTTATACGGGTCAGCGTTATCGATTTGCAAAAGACTTTAACGCAGATACAAAAGCGTTTCATAAGGTTATCCCGACAGTTGGCGTTGAAAACTTATGGGATGTTGTCCCAGAAGGCGCATCTGTTGTTGCAGTAGAACTCGTCGAAGGCGCAGAAGCTTTACCGACGTTTGAACACCCAGAAAACGCCTTTTATATCTTAGGCCCAGAAGATGGAAGCGTGGGCGAAGATGTTTTGTCATGGTGCGATCACGTCGTTTATGTACCCACTTATTCGTGTATGAATTTGGCGGCAACGGCCAATGTTTTACTGTATGACCGTCTATCAAAGTCTGAGTATGTAAGTGGGGATGCACTTATCAGACAAAGCCGAGACACGAATAATAAAACAAAGATTAGATAACGACTTAATTACTAATTTAGAAAAATATACCTAAGGCTACTGCTGCTAACAGGAAGTTACCCACGTGCCAAACAATAATTTAAAATTAGGGGACTTTTGCGTTGAAAACTACAATAAGCGCTGCTCGTGCGCTAAATAGTGCAGTGACTAACAAGTTAAACCTGTTACCGCAACAACTACTAAAAGCATTTCCACGTCGGTTGTCGCTTGAAGAAAGTATTTCCAACTTCTTTTTTAGTCGTTATGAACTTGTTATAGCAAACGAAGACAATGACAAACAAGTGAGCTATAAAACTCGTCACAAAGTCTATTGCGAGGAAATGAACTTCGAGCAACAAAATGCCGCTGCCATTGAAAAAGATAAGTACGATGATCGCGCAATCAATTGTTATATCAAACACCGGCCTACCGGTGAATGCGCAGGTACAATTCGGCTGGTATTGCCAACAGAAGCTGGACTGTCGTTACCTTTAGAGGAAAAGTGCGTTGAAGCATTTGAGGATAGTTCTCTTCTACCTTCTAACTGCGACCCGTTAAGCGTGTGTGAAATATCAAGATTGGCAATCCCAAGAGAGTTCAGAGTTCGTCAAATGCGTGCTAAAATTCTACCGTCGAAAAAGCTTGAAAAAATAAAGCGAAAGAAGAGTACGCCATTTAATGTAGAGCACTTTCCATACCTTTCTATTGCGCTGTATTTAATGGCAACCAGCATTTGCCAACACCTAAATGTCAAGCACGCATACGTTTTGATGGAGCCAAAGTTAGCACGAAGAATGAAAGCATTTGGTATTCATTTTAATTCGGTAGGCGACGCAGTAGAGTTTAACGGTAAGCGTGTGCCTTACAGGCTATCGCCACAGGTGTTATTAGAGGACTTAGCAAAGCCTCTTAAAAATTTTCACACGAAGATCAATAACGAGCTTAATAGTGCCTTAAAAGCTATTGAAACCCTTCCATCTCATACCGCTCTTCCAACGCAGAAACTATTGCGAGTGGCGCAAGCTGCCTAAAATTTAACGTCAAATTATTAATTAGCCGTCCCCTTGGACGGCTTTTTCGTTTCTGAATACGTATGCATGTTTTTTGACATACCTTTAACGCGTATCCTGTTGGCATCATTTACAATTTTGTCACGAGTACTATGGTTAATAAAAAGTCAGGTTTTTCTCTTAAGGCAATATCTGTTGCTATGCTTTCATTGGGTTTAATGGCGTGCTCTGGTCCAGCGCCGTCAACAAATAACCAAACGCAAGGTAGCGAAGGGAGTAAGCCTTCGACGCCAAGTCAACAGAGTGATATGTCAACGCATTCTCAAAAAAGTGAAAGACAAGGGAAACCTGTGGTCTATCAGGTATTTACTCGACTATTTGGAAATACTAATTCTACAAATCAGCCTTGGGGTACGATTGAGCAAAATGGCGTAGGCAAATTCAGCGACTTTACCCCTAAAGCCCTTGAAGCCATAAAATCTTTAGGCACCAGCCACATTTGGTATACCGGTGTGCCGCATCACGCCGTAATCAACGATTATACTGACTTCGGTATATCAAATGACGACCCAGATGTAGTGAAAGGACGTGCAGGTTCCCCATACGCTGTAAAAGATTACTACAATGTTAATCCTGACCTGGCTGATAACCCAGAGAAGCGGCTAGAAGAGTTCGAAGCTCTGATTGAAAGAACACATGCTGCGGGAATGAAAGTTATTATCGACATTGTTCCTAATCACGTTGCCCGCGATTATCATTCGCTCTCAGCCCCTGAAGGTGTAAGTGATTTTGGTGCGAAAGACGATACGTCTGTTGAATATGCCAGAGATAACAATTTCTATTATGTTGTTGGAGAGTCGTTTAAAGTGCCCACCGCCGACAACTACCAAGTTCTCGGTGGCGAACCTCACCCACTTTCAGACGGTAAGTTCGAAGAGTTTCCTGCTAAATGGACAGGGAACGGTGCAAGAGCAGCGCAGCCAGATATTAATGACTGGTATGAAACGGTAAAGGTGAATTATGGCGTTAAGCCAGATGGCACTTATGATTTTCCCTTACTACCTAACACATACAGTCAAAAATCTATTGAAGAGCATGCCGCGTTTTGGCAAGGGAAAGATCTTCCAGACTCGTGGTACAAATTTAGAGACATTGCCCATTATTGGATTGATAAAGGCGTCGATGGATTTCGTTTTGACATGGCCGAGATGGTACCAGTAGAGTTCTGGTCTTTTCTCAACAGCAGCATTAAGCAAAAAGCACCTGATGCTTTCTTGCTAGCAGAAGTTTACCAGCCTGACAAATACAGAGATTACCTCCATAAAGGCAAAATGGACTATCTCTACGACAAAGTAGGGTTTTACGATACGTTAAAAACAATCATGCAAGGGCAGGGAAAAGTGAGCGATCTCGTGGCTATTCATGAGGAAATTAGCGATATTGCACCACATATGCTGCACTTCTTAGAGAATCATGATGAACAGCGTATTGCGAGTCCTGACTTCGCGGGTAGCGCTGAAAAAGGCAAGCCAGCGCTTGCTGTGAGTGCGCTTATAAGTAGTTCACCAACGCTCCTTTATTTTGGACAAGATGTAGGCGAAGACGGAAGTGAAGAGACAGGATTTGGCGACCCAACGCGTACGTCTATTTTCGACTATGTTGGCGTTCCCGCCCACCAGCGATTTATGAATGATGGCAAATTTGATGGAGGTCAATCTACGAAAGCTGAAATAGATCTGCATAACTTTTACGAACGCGTAATGTCTATTGCCGCTAGTAATCCAGCCATTATTGGTGAGTACCGCAGCCTTCATGCGCTCAATCTAGGCGTCGAAAATTCGGCGTATTCAGAGCAGCAATTTATATTTACTCGCGTGCAAGGCGAGCATGGTTTTGTGGTTATCGCAAACTTCAGTGAAAAACCTACGGGACAAATGGAAATGACTGTTCCGGCTGGTGTGATGGGTGTAAGTAGTAAAACTATTAGCCTTGAGCCACTTCTCTCTCATGACGGCATTAGCTTAGAAAAGGACGATGTTAACTACAAAGCCTCGTTATCTCTAAATGGCCTAGAGACGAAAGTATTTGCCTTCTAGTTAATGGTTAGCGCTATTAACGAAAACTAATATTAAATTTTTATCAAAGCGAGACGCCATGGGTATTGGCATGGTGTCTCGTGAATACGTATGCAGAGCATTGGTCAGTTTGCCTATGCAATGTAGTATCTCGATATTATCTTGCACTTAACGTATTTTTAACATCGGTGTTTCTATGTTTAATCGTAACCGCGTAACTAATGGTATTTTTCCATCACGCTGTGTTTCGCTCTCACTTTTTGTCGGCGCTGCTACACTTTTGCCTGCAATTTCTGCTTTTTCTTCACAAGAGAATAGCCTAAGTGTTTATCCGCCTAACTGGTGGGCAGACATGCAACATACGGAAGTGGAACTGATGATTTTTGGCAAAGACGTTGCTGATGATGAAGTTTCCGTGTCCGAAGGGAGTGTGCAAATAAAACAAAGCAGGGCACTTGACAGTGAAAACTATCTTTTTGTAACGCTAGATATTGCCGACGCGAGTGCGCAAGAATTGGTGTTATCATTAAAGGACGAGGACGGTAGTTCGCGAGACATTCATTATTCATTGGAAAAGCGTGCTGAAGGTTCGTCAGCGAGGGAAGGTTTTGGGCCAGAAGATGCCATCTACCTGATTGCCCCCGACCGATTTGCCAATGGCAGTGTGGAAAATGACAACATTGAAGGGTATCAAGATAAGGTAGATAGATCTTTTAAAGGTGGCCGTCACGGTGGTGATATTCAGGGTATTGCTAACAACATCGACTATATAAAAGAGATGGGGTTTACCCAAATATGGACAATGCCAATGCTTGAAAACGCAATGGAGAAGTACAGTTATCACGGCTACTCTACCACTGACTATTACAATATAGACCCACGCTTTGGCTCCAATGATGCGTTTATTGCGCTAAGCAATAAGGCCAACGAAAACGGTATCGGCGTTATCATGGATATGGTGCTTAATCATATCGGTAGTGAGCATGTATGGATGGAGGATACACCATCTTCTGATTGGATAAACAATAACGGACAGTTTGTCGGTACTACCCATAAGCGTGAATCGCTTCACGACCCTCACGCCATAGCAAGCGATATTAATGGGTTTCGCGACGGTTGGTTTGTACCAACAATGCCAGACCTGAACCAGCGCAACCCACATTTAGCAAATTATTTGATTCAAAATGCTATTTGGTGGGTAGAAACCGCAAATCTGAGCGGCATACGAGTAGACACTTATTCATATCCTGATAAAGCGTTTTTAAGTCAGTGGACTAACCGTATTATGAAGGAATACCCTAACTTCAATATTGTTGGGGAAGAGTGGTCGGTAAACCCTGCTATTACAGCTTACTGGCAAGCAGGCAGTCAGCGACACGATGATTACGATAGCGCGTTGCCTTCCGTGATGGATTTCCCTCTTCAAACTGCTGTTGTTGAAGCGCTAAATAGCGATGAAAGTTGGAACTCTAGTTTTACTTCAGTTTATGAGACATTAGCCACAGATTTTTTGTATGGTAATCCAAATAATCTGGTTGTCTTTCCTGATAATCACGATATGAGCCGAATATTTACCCAGTTAAACAATGACAAAGCTAAATGGAATATGGCAATGACGTTGTTTTTAACAACACGCGGTATACCCCAAGTGTTCTACGGTACTGAGATTTTGATGGGAAATGAGGGGACTGAAGACCACGGTATTATTCGCGCTGACTTTCCTGGCGGGTGGCCATCAGATAGCGAGAAAAATGCGTTTAACGGAAAAGGGCTTTCTGATGACGAGCTGTGGGCGCAAAAGCGCATAAAAACCTTATTAGCTCTGCGTCAAACTCACCCTCAACTATTTAAAGGTGAGCTTAAGCACTACGCGCCCGTTGACGGTGTTTACACGTATTTTCGAGTGGCCAATGATACAGCACAGAAGCTTATGGTTGTCCTTAACAAAAAATCGGTAATTTTACCTTTAGCGAAGTACGCTGAGGTAATAGGTACTGATGTATCACTAACACGTATCAGCGACGGTCAAACATTTAGCGCGTCTGAAACCTTAAGCCTTCCAGCTATGTCGGCTAATGTTTTCATCGTGCAATAACCGTATTATTTATAGTAAAACAATAAACAGAGCAAAATATGCAAGCAACTCAACCACGCCTTTCTTTTTGGCAAATATGGAATGTCAGCTTTGGCTTTCTGGGTGTTCAATTTGGTTTTGCACTGCAAAACGCAAACGTCAGTCGTATCCTATCGGATCTTGGCGCAGACCTTCATTCACTATCGCTATTTTGGCTTGTAGCGCCCATTATGGGCTTGATAGTACAGCCGATTGTTGGCTCGGCTTCAGATAGAACGTGGAACCGGTTGGGTCGCCGTCGACCGTTTATACTTGCTGGGGCAATAGCTGCAGTGGTAGGCATGATATTATTACCTAATGCTCCGATCTTCGTTGCCTTCTTAGCACCTATGATTATGGGCGCTTTAATGGTTGCCCTGATGGATGCCTCGTTCAATGTATGTTTTCAGCCGTTTCGCTCTTTGGTATCAGATATGGTGCCTGCGTCACAACGCAACGTGGGTTATTCAATTCAGTCGCTTCTTATCAATATAGGTGCGGTTATTGGTTCTATATTGCCGTTTGTACTAACCAATGTTGTGGGCCTAGAGAATACCGCTCAGATGGGAGAGGTTGCGCCATCGGTAATGTGGGCATTCTACATCGGCGCTACTGTACTATTAGGTACAGTCATTTGGACCGTTATACGCACTAAAGAGTACGCGCCAGAAGAATATAGTCGCTACAAGGGTCTTACCGATGAAGAACCTCTACATAAAAGTGAACCTAAAGCACCGCTTGGTCAGCGCTTAGGTGAATTTTTCATTCTAGTAAAAAACATGCCAACCACCATGAAACAACTGGCTGTGGTTCAGTTTTTTTCTTGGTTTGCGCTTTTTATAATGTGGGTTTACACCACACCTGCTATTACTCAACATATTTGGAACGTAGACAAGCAATGGTTTGACCCCGCTTATATCGCCGCTGCACCCATGGTGCCTGAGACTATTGTTATGGCAAAAGGTGCTGCTGGTGACTGGGTAGGTATTCTTTTCGCTGCATATTCTGTGTTTGCTGCTATTTTCTCTATTTTCTTAGCGAAACTAGCAGATAAGTTCGGTCGTAAAATGGTCTACGCTTCGTCTTTAGCGCTAGGTGGCTTGAGCTATGTAAGTTTCTTATTATTTCAAGACCTCACGATGGTTAATGTCAATCTGCTTATTACTGAGGTAACAGTGCCATTAGGTGCGGTTAAATTACTTATTCCAATGGTAGGTGTAGGTATTGCGTGGGCGGCAATTCTTGCTATGCCTTACGCCATGTTAGCCGGCGCATTACCAGCGAATAAGACGGGTGTTTACATGGGAATATTTAACTTCACCGTGGCTGCGCCACAAATTGTTTCAGGTCTAACTGCTGGGTGGATCTTAAGCAGTGTGTTCGACAACGATGCCAAGTACATTATTGTTGTTGCAGGTATTTCTATGCTAATTGGTGCGGTGTCGGTCTTCTTTGTGAAAGAGGCAGATAAACAAGAACTTCAAGCAGAACAGGGAGCTTAATATGTTATTTAAACGTTCAGCAATTGCATTAACGTTGGCTGGTTTGTTTTGCACAGCATGCAGCAGCACGGCGACATCGTCTTTAGATAATAACGAGATGTACACCGAACAAACGATTGTGGGTACCAGCACGCCCTTTGCCAGCGAAGCCGTGTACTTTGTAGTAACAGACCGCTTTGTCGACGGCGATCCTTCGAATAACCACGAAGGCCAGGGTGGCGATCATCCTACCTGGCAGTTGCCGCTGGAAGGGCCGGACGGTAAGAAAGCCTATGTTGGTTATATGGGCGGTGACTTACAAGGCATCTTAAATAACGCGGATTACATCAAAGATATGGGCTTCACGGCGGTTTGGATGACCCCAGTACATGATAATCCTGACTATGCGTTTAACGGCGACGAGCCTATTACGTACGGTGGCGCATTTAAAGATGGCGGGAAAACTGGCTATCACGGCTACTGGGCTACTAACTTTTATAAAGCTGATGAACATTTGATTAGCGACGATTTGAGCGTAAGTGACTATACTGCAAAGATGCGTCAGCACGGTCTTAAATCAGTGTTTGATATTGTTGCAAATCACGGCACCCCAAGTTTTACCATGGAAAAGGACTTACCGGGCTACGGGGAAATATATGACATAGATGGAAATCTTGTTGCTGATCATCAGAACCTAGCACCTGAAGACCTTGACCCTGAAAACAATCCGCTACATAGCTTTTTCCATAACTATCCAGATTTAGTAAAGCTTTCAAACTTGGATGATGAGAACCCAGAGGTACGTGATTATCTAATTAACAGTTACCTTTATTGGATATCGCAAGGCGCCGATGCATTTAGGATAGATACCATAAGGCACGTGCCACATTCATTTTGGCGTGAAGCGTCTGACCGTATTCGTAAAGAAAACCCAGACTTCTTTATGTTTGGTGAAGCCTTCGACTACGAAGCCAACAATATAGCGCAGCATACGTTACCTAAAAATGGTGGCGTAAGCGTTCTAGACTTTCCTATGCAGAAAGCCATGGTAAGCGTGTTTGAAAAGCCGTTGGAAAGTGATTTTGCAGACTTAGAAGAGGTGCTACACCTTACTCACGGCCCTTATAACAACCCCTATGAACTCACCACCTTCTATGACAACCACGATATGGCGCGCATTAACGCGACAGATGAAGGATTTATAAATGCGCACAACTGGCTGTTCACCGTTCGAGGTATACCGGTTGTTTATATGGGCTCTGAGATAGGTTTCATGCGCGGTACGGCTGAACATGCTGGTAACCGTAACTACCTTGGTCAGGAACGTATCGATAAGGCTAAGAATCATGCTATTCAACAGGCTTTAACCAAAATTGCCAATGTGCGTAAACACACTGTAGCCTTGCAGCGCGGCGTGCAGGTAAACCTGGAACTTGGCGGACATCGAGCGGCATTCTATCGCGTTATCGATACTAACGAAGCGCAGCAAACCGCGCTTGTGCTGCTGAACAAGAGTGATGAAGCACAATCATTTGAGGTGAGCAAATTAATGCAGTCAGGAAACTGGGTAGAGCAATTGTCGGGGCAAACCCAGTACGTAGAGAACGGCTCTGCGTTAAGCGCTACCGTTAAGGCTAATGGCGTTCAAGTGTGGGTTCGCAAGGGTAAACCTACTAACCCTGCATTGCTCACTCAAATTGAACATCAACTTGCCCGTCAATAGAAAACAACAAACGCAATATATTTAGAGTCAAAAAAAGCCCCGAGCGTTTAACGCTCGGGGCTTTTTATTCTAGTAACGGCTATTAAAAAAAGGCACAACTTGAGGTCGTTTATTCGCTGCCACAAGATTGGCGTACAATAATGTCGGCAGGCATTAAGTAATCCTCCACCTCTTCATTGTTTATCGCTTTTAATAGCGTATTTACCAACAGTTCGCCTGCGAGTTTTGTATTTTGCTGAACCGTGGTTAGTGAAGGCGTAGTGTAAGCAGACACGGCAATATTATCATAACCCACTACAGCAACATCGTCCGGAACATTCACTTTCGCTTGACGGAGCGCTCGCAAAACACCCATAGCAATAAGGTCTGACGCACAGACAATAGCTTCAGGAAGTTCGCCAGCTTGCAGCAATGACTTGACCGCTTCTGAGCCAGCATCCTCGGTAGAAATGGCGTTACGTTGGACACTTGATTGCGTCAAGCCATGAGACTGTAATGTTTTAAAATAACCATCAAAACGTGCTTTAAATTCCGGTGCGTGCTCGCCGTTGTCACCAATGAAGGCAAACGATGTTTTACCGAGTTCGATGAGATGTGAAGTAATGCTTTGTCCACCTTGGTAATTATCACATCCGATACTTACACCTGGATGGGCTTCATCTGGTGCGCCCCAGCGAACAAAATGTGTACCTTGTGACTCAAGCTGAGCGACTTTGTTCTGATAATCAGTATAGTCGCCGTAGCCTAGCAGTATAATCCCGTCGGCTTTGTTTGAATCTTCATATTCTGCATGCCAGTCGTCTTCCAAGTTTTGAAACGACACGAGTAGGTCGTAGTTCGCTTGCGCACAAGCGCGAGTAATACTACCAAGCATGGCTAAAAAGAAAGGATTGATCATTGAGTCGTCAGACGTAGGATCTTCAAATAAGAGTAGGGCAATTGTGCTGCTCTTTTGTTTTCTTAAATTACTGGCGTTCTTATCTACCTTGTAATTAAGCTCCCGGGCAATGCGCTGAACGCGTTCACGAGTTTCTTGGTTGACTAGCGGGCTGTTGTTGAGCGCTCGCGAGACGGTTGATTGCGAAACCCCTGCCAAGTGGGCAATATCAAAAGAGGTTGCTTTTTCTTTCATAAACACCATGTTTTGCTGCTACGACAATGTTGTCGCCGAATTAGATTACCATATTTTTCGAATAGCGCGCGCTTTTTGCTGTATATGCGCCTAAATGCTAATCAAAATTAATGAAGCGTTACTCATAAAGTAAGTTTCAGCGGGTTTTGTTATGATGGTTATAGTGCGGTTTTTGAGTGGATCGCTCTTAAATCAATCACTTGTTAGGCTTCTTTGAATAAAACATGGTTGAAGTAATTACGAGAGTGTTATACTCAGCGAGATTTTGAAATATTACGTGCATAAGGGGAACAAGCGAATGGCCGAGACTGAACACCGTCCGACCAATTTTATCCGTCAGATCATAGATAAAGACCTGGCTAGTGGTCTACATGACGCTATTAAAACTCGGTTTCCACCAGAGCCGAACGGTTTTTTACATATTGGTCATGCCAAGTCTATTTGCTTGAATTTTGGTATTGCACAAGACTACACAGGGTCGTGCAAGTTGCGCTTCGACGACACCAACCCAGCAAAAGAAGACATTGCGTTCGTTAACTCGATAAAAGAGGACGTTCAGTGGCTTGGATTCACGTGGGATGGCGAAGCGCGTTATTCATCGAATTATTTTGACCAGCTTCATGCATATGCGGTTGAGCTTATTGAAAAAGGTTTAGCTTACGTAGATTTCTCAGCGCAAGAAGTGATGCGCGAGATGCGTGGAACGCTTAAAGAGCCTGGTCAAAACAGCCCTTATCGCGACACAGACGTTGAAACTAACCTACGCGAGTTTGCCAAAATGACGGCAGGCGACTACAAAGAAGGTGAGTGCAGTTTGCGCGCCAAAATCGACATGGCGTCGCCTTTTATGTGTATGCGCGATCCGGTAATTTACCGCGTCAAACATGCACACCATCACCAAACCGGTGATAAATGGTGCGTGTATCCAATGTACGATTTTACTCACTGCATTTCAGATGCTATTGAAGGGATCACGCATTCATTATGTACCTTAGAATTCCAAGACAACCGTCGTCTTTACGACTGGGTTATTGAAAATATTTCAATTGACTGTACGCCTCGTCAGTATGAGTTTTCCCGTCTTAATCTTGAATACACGGTATTAAGTAAGCGACGTCTTATCCAATTAGTTGATGAGAATCACGTAAGTGGCTGGGATGACCCGCGTATGCCTACTATTGCAGGCTTACGCCGTCGTGGCTACACACCAGGCTCTGTGGTTGAATTCTGTAAGCGAATTGGCGTGACCAAAATGGACAACATGGTTGAAATGTCTATGTTGGAAGCTTGTATTCGCGATGATCTAAATGCTAACGCGCCGCGTGCGATGGCAGTATTAGACCCCATTAAGCTTGTTATCGAAAATTACGATGAAGGTCAGACAGAAACACTGGCTGCACCGAATCATCCTAACGATGAGACCATGGGTACACGTAGCATTAGCTTTGGTCGCGAAGTATATATTGAAGCAGAAGACTTCCGTGAGTCGGCGAACAAAAAGTTCAAACGCTTGGTACTAGACAAAGAAGTACGCTTACGTAATGCCTACGTAGTTAAAGCTAATCGAGTTGAAAAAGACGAAGATGGTAATGTTACTACCGTTTATTGTACGTACGACCCAGACACATTGGGTAAAGACCCTGCCGATGGTCGTAAAGTAAAAGGCGTTATTCATTGGGTGGATGCGGCAACGGCACAGGCAGCAGAATTTAGGCTGTACGATCGTTTATTTAACGTGCCTAATCCGGCGGCTGAAGAAAACTTTACCGATGCTATTAATCCTGACTCTTTGGAAATCAAACAGGGCTGGGTAGAAGCAAGGCTTGCTAGTAATGTTCCTGAAGTGGGGGCATGGCAGTTTGAACGTACTGGCTACTTCTGTGTAGATAAAGATAGCACAGACGACAAACCTGTTTTCAACCGCACGGTAGGGCTCAGAGACACATGGGCAAAGATAGGCGAATAATATAATTATTGATTACGCGCTCTATGCTTAAATGAAAAAAACCGCTTAAGTGCAAACTTAAGCGGTTTTTTGTTTAAAGAAGCATGAAAATTAATTGACTACTTTGGCTGGCAATCAAGGGATTGACCGTTCACTTCCTTACTTTCATCACCCATTAGATAGAGATACATAGGCATAATATCTTCTGGTGTTTTAAGTGTTTCCGGGTTTTCTGCAGGAAAAGCTTGTGCACGCATGTTAGTGCGGGTGCCTCCTGGGTTAATACAGTTAAAACGCAGTGTCTTATTCTGATACTCATCCGCCAGAGTTTGCATTACGCCTTCTGTCGCGAACTTAGACACAGCATATGTGCCCCAAAACGCACGACCCTTTCTTCCCACACTCGATGTGGTGAAAATAATTGACGCATTTTCGGCTTTTTCTAATGCGGGAATAAGTGCTTGTGTCATATAGACCATGCCATTAAGGTTGACTTGCATTACGTCTTGCCACTCTTGTGCATCAATATCTTTAAATGCACTTAGGTGGCCTAAGATGCTAGCGTTATGGAGAACGCCGTCTAATCGACCAAACTGGTCTATTATGGTCTGCGTCATTTGTTGATAATGAGAGGGAGTTGCACCTTTTATATCTAAAGGAACAATTGCGGGTTCCTGACCACCCGCGGCGATAATGTCGTCATACACGGCTTCAAGTTTCGACACTGTGCGGCCTAATAGAATACAAATAGCGCCGTGTGCAGCATATGTCTTTGCAGCTTGTGCACCAATTCCATCGCCAGCCCCTGTGATAAGAATTACTTTATCGCGTAGTAAATCCGCTGGTGCGTTGTAATCGTTCATCGTTTTCCTTCAAAAGGTTAATTTTCATCGCGTTGCGTGGGGCTTTTGTGCCCAACTGAGAATATGACCCCAGATCATACCCAGCCTAGCCCACAAGTAAAACAATGAATGAAAAATTCTTCAAACGTAAAAAAAGTTAACAAAAGTAGTTAACAAAACTTTGCAAAGTTGCAACAAAGTCAATAAGATTGAGGAAGATACAACTGGTCTAACATGTTTAAAACTATCAACTACGCCTGTAAAGACAGGGTAGACCAAGCTACTTTTAATAGAGTTAGGTTTTAGACACAGAATAACAACAATGCTTGTAGGGAGTAGAGATGAGAAAACTCGTATTAAGTTCCAGTGTGGCCCTTGCGCTGGGTCTAGCAGGCTGTGGTGGCTCCGATGAAACCCTTTCCGACATTCAGGCCGAAACAGAAGTCCAAACACCATTTTCACGAATTGTTTTTGACCCAGCTACTGGGAACCTAAACATTCCTAATGACCTTCTAATGCTTCCGGGCGACGATGGTTTCTTTGATTACACACTGAACATCCCGGTCGCTGATCCTACTGATTTTGCTGACCCACAAAACGCACTTAATGTGTTAGACGGTTGGTCTACTCAACACCCGTTTGTCATCAACGTAGATACACCTGCCGGCGCATCGCTTGACGAAAGTACGCTAGCGTCTGGCGTACTATTATTTGAGGCGACATTAGGCCTTGACCAAAGCGATCCAGATTGCGCGCAGGTAACCACACCATCAGCAGGATGTAAGCTTGGTGACCAACTTACCTTTGGTGTGGATTATGTACTTAGCCTAGCCGACAGCAACACCATAACGTTTGTTCCTTTAAAGCCGCTTAAACCTGCTCAGGGTTATATGCTGGTTATGACCACAGATTTAAAAGATTCGTCTGGCAAGTCGGTCCAAGGCTCTACAACGTGGGATTTGGTAAGGCAAGATATCAACAATAACCCTTTATCAAGCGACGCACAGCTTCAAATACAGGGGTTAGTTAATTCATTGGTTAACCCTTTGTTGGGTGCCGGTTATGCTCGCGAAAACATCACTTACGTCTCAGCGTTTACAACCCAGTCTATTGCTAATTCACTCGATACCATTAAAAAGGTAATGATAAGCGGTTTTGCTCAACTTGCCGCTGGCGGTGACCCGTCTGCTCCTGCTGCACTTCCTGCGATAACCGTTAGCGATGTTTCTGCTGCGCCAAACGTTATGGAAGCCTTAGGTTTAGTGAATGAAGCTGTAGTTGCGGGTGCGGTTGAGCTAGGTAAACAAGGTTTGCCTGATAATATACAAGCAGCTATTGATGCAACTGACTTTAGTCTACTTGAAACCTGTGCGGGTCTTGCCGGCACTGCATCAGGTCAACTTGCAGCTCAGTGGGGCGCGTTGAACGAATTTGCTGTTGGCGTATCGACAGGCATTCTTGCGCAGGCAGGCCCGTTCTGTGCGGCCCAACGCTATGAAGGTAATATCGCATTGCCTTATTTCTTGGGTGTACCAAGTGCTGAAAACCCATTGGCGCCGGTAAATGATTTTTGGAAAGCGGCGTGTGACAGCGGCATCGTACTTGCTGGCGCACCTCAAGAGCTACTTGCTAATGCTCAGCCTGGCCCGAATGCAGAAATGTGCTCTTCCCTTGGTCTTGCCGATGTTCGCATTAATGGCGAAATGCTTGATAGCGCGAGAAATATTACTAAATTTAACCCTTACCCTCAGCCTACTGGCGGAAATATGGGTACGGAAACACTAGACGTTCAGGTAACTATCCCAGACCCTGCTATTGCAGGCGCTTTAGGCTTCCCAATTAGCATGCCTGAAGCTGGCTGGCCAGTGGTTATTTTGGCCCACGGTATTACCAGTCAAAAAGAAGACATGCTTGCCATTACTGGGACCCTATCTCTAGCAGGTATTGCATCAGTGGCCATTGACCAACCCTTACACGGTAGCCGAGGCTTCGACCTCGACGGTGACGGTACTGATGACTTAAACGCTACAAGCGTAAGCGCAACGCATTATATGAACCTTGCCAGCTTGCCAACGGCGCGCGATAATTTACGTCAAAGTGTTTCTGACTTGCTAGGTCTGCGTTTAGGGCTTAATGCTGTGGTAGATACGACAGCAGCACAGAACGTTAAGTTTGATATGTCTCGTGTGTCTATTATGGGCGTGTCATTAGGTGCCATAACTGGTGGTAACTTTGCTGCAGTGGCAAATACATCAATGGGCGGTGATTTAGCAGCACTTGATGGTATGTTTGCTGTTAGAGAAGCGTCTCTTGAATCGCCAGGAGGCGGTGTAGCCCAATTCCTATTAGAATCGGCTGCTTTCGGTCCTCTAATTAAAGGCTTATTGCTTTCACAGGCGTCAGAAGACTTTGTCGCTTTGCTAAATCAGCTTTATGAGACAACTGATGTCAGTGAAGAGCAGCTTAGTGCGGCGGTTGCGATTTTTGAAGAGAATCTAACTGCAGAGCAAGCAGCTGAAGTAAATGCAGTATTTGCCGAATTTGCATTCGCGGCGCAAACTGTGATGGACGCTGGCGACCCAACTAACTATGCGCAAACTCTGGGAAGTAATACACCTGTTCACATGATGACGGTTGTAGGTGACGGTAGCGAAGAAAACTTACCAGACCAGGTAATTCCAGTTTCGACTGCGTTACCTCTTTCTGGTCAGCTACCGTTAGCGGCTACAATTGGTCTAGAGCAAGTGACTACTACTCAAGGACCTGGCACAGATCCAATTAGCGGTCTTGTTCTGTTTAATAGCGGTGCACATGCTTCTAGTTTGAGCCCAGCGGCAAGCGCTGCGGTAACTACAGAGATGCAAAAAGAAGTGGCAGGTTATATTGCGTCAGACGCGCTAGCACTTCCAATTTCTGATGAGAGCGTTGTTGCAAACTAATCACATTTAGTTTCTACGAGAAAGCAGTGTTACAACTGCTTACATTTTAACAAGTGAAAGCCGGCTTCAACGCCGGCTTTTTTGTCTTTATAAGTCAAATGTTATTTGAATGCATTTAGGTGTTAATGTAATGTAAATGAAAGGTCCGATCAGTTTTACTGATACTAAAAATTAACGTGTTGGGCAGAGCTTTCGGCACGATAAACCGGACTTATTCTTTCATCATTAGGGAACCTTTGCGATGACCAATCAAAACACATTTACTGCTAAGCGGACGCTAATTGCACTTTCACTTGCAGGTCTACTAACCGCTTGTGGCGATAACGACAATGATTTTTCAAATATAGAGCAACCAGCGCCGCCAACGCCTACCACGCCTGAGCCTGCACCCACACCTATTCCTGCTTTTGCGCCGGACGGTAGTCTGTCGGCTGACGTGACGTGGACGACCTACGGTGTACCACACGTAAAAGCGGATAATTTAGAAAGTATGGCATATGGTGTAGGTTACGCCTTTGCGAGAGATAACCTGTGCGTACTGGCTGACCAAATTGTTAAGTACAATTCTGAGCGAGCCAAGTTTTTTGGCCCAGACCAAGTGCCGGGTAGCGGCGACTCAGAGCACCTAATCAACGACTTTGGCTTTTTAACACTTGGCATCAGAGAGCTCGCGGAAGAAAATTTATCGCGTCTGTCTGTAAATTCCCGCGCAATGTTTCAGGGCTATACGGCGGGTTATAACAAGTATTTGAGTGAAACGCCCTTAGAAGACCAAGACCAGAGCTGTGCAGGACAACCTTGGGTCACAGAAATTGATAGTGTCGATCTCTTAACTTACTCACTTGGTGTAGCGCTTCTGCCTGGTGCAGCTAACCTCTTAGGGCCAATGTTTATTGCCGCGCCACAAGGAGAGAGTTACCTACCAACACCAGCTGCGTCATCAAGTGAAGTTGCCTCGTCATTTAAAATTACGCCATCAGTGGGCTTGCCTGATAGAAACCCGCAAGAAATGGGTTCTAACGGGTGGGGGTTAGGTAGTGATAAAACGACGAATGGAAAAGGAATGGTTTTGGGTAACCCTCATTTCCCTCATACCGGAAACTTGCGCTTCTGGAACTTCCATGCTCAAGTACCCGGCCATCTCAACGTAACAGGTAGTTCTCTTATGGGTTTACCTGGTGCAGTTAACATCGGTTTCAATGAAAACGTAGCGTGGACCCACACATTTTCTACAGCAGAGCATTTCGTTGTGTATCAGCTGACTCTTGATGAAAACGATGCATCAGGCCTTACCCATGTGGTGGATGGAAGCAAGCGTACTATTTATGAAAAACCACTTCAAATTGATGTTGCGGTAGGTGGCGGGCAAACGATCAAATTGAATAAGACGGCCTACTACACTAACTACGGCCCAATGATTGAAGTCCCAGGTAACTTCGATTGGAACACTGACAATGCGTTTGCCATCAAAGACGCTAACCTGCCTAATTTTGATGTTGTTGATCATTGGCTAGCTATGAATATGGCCACATCAATGGATGAGTTTAAGCAGGCGTTCAAAGACTATGATGGGGTTATTTTCAATAACACCATGGCGGCGTCGGCAGATGGCCAAGTATTTTACATCGACGACTCTACCGTACCAAATTTAACTGAGACGGCAATTGAGCAATTAACAACTAACCCGTTGCTTATTCAAACGAAAGCCGCCGCTGGCTTTACGGTATTACCGGGCAATATCTCTCAATTCGACTTTGAAGGCCCTGTTCCCTATGAAGAGGCGCCGAAATACGAAGGCACAGACTCGGTTCAGAATTCAAATAATAGCTATTGGTTAACAAATTTAGACTCGCCCATTGTTGTCAGTAATCCACTGTTTGGAAGTGTAGAGAATCAACAGTCTTTGCGTTCACGTATGGGGCAGCAGTTTATTGAAAACGAAGCTGGGAGCGACGGTACTTTCACACCTGAAGAAGTTGAAGGGCTACTATTAAATAACCGAAGCTATCTAGCAGAAAATATATTGCCATCTTTGCTTGAACTATGCGCAGAGCAGGGTGATATGCCAGTAGAAGTAGATGGAGCAAGCGTTGATGTATCGCAAGCCTGTGCCGCCCTAGAGGATTGGGACGGAACAATGAACCTTACGAGTACTGGCGCGCACGTTTTCAGGGAGTTTGCCTTTCAGTTTAACCAAGCTCCCCAGTGGGAAGTACCGTTCTCTCTTGATGCACCTGTTACTACGCCATCAGGTTTAGTTCAAAACACCACCACCCTTGAGCAATTGGCACGAGCTACACAAGTTATTGAGCAAGCCGGGGTCGCATTTGATGCCCCGCTAGGAGAAGTGCAGTTCGTCGAACGCAGCTTACCAGATGGCTCAGCCTCAGGTGTTAAGCTACCGTGGGCTGGAGCACATAATATTGAAGGTGGCTTTAACGTATTTGATGTTAGAGACAGTAGAAACGGAACCCAGTTGCCAAGACATAGCTATGAAACAATAAACAGTAATACGGCAATGAGTGCTGAAGCTGGGGGCTATCATATTAACTATGGCACAAGTTGGGCAATGGTTATCAACTTCACCGAAGAGGGGCCAAAAGGCCGAGGTATATTAACTTACTCACAGTCTCGTAAGTTCGGCAGTGAGCATTTCTTAGACCAAACACAACTTTACTCTACGCAGCCTACGCTGCGGGATATCTATTTCACAGATGAAGAGATTGAAGCAAACAAGATAGAGCAGGTTAACCTATCGTCAGACTAAGTTGAGACTGGTATTATAACGTAATTACATCAGCGGCTTTGCCTTATATCGGGTACGGCCGCTCTTTGCGTTGTGGGTAAACAATACTGCTTACCCGTTTAATTTACTAGGAGTAAAGTTTGGAGTTTTTGTACGAATACGGTTTGTTTGTTGCCAAAGCAGTAACGTTAGTTGTCGCCTTCGTTGTTGTTGTATCAACCATTGTTGGTGTAGCGAGTAAGCAGAAACAGGGGAAAGGACAACTTGAAATCGTTTCTATATCTGAGCAGTTGAAGGACATCACAAACTACGCGAAAGAAGTTCTGTTAGATAAAAACGCGTTAAAAAAGTTAGCTAAAGAACAGAAAAAAGAGGCAAAAGCGAAGAACAAAGCTAAAAACAAAGCGAAAGAGAACGAAGAAGATACTGAAAAATCTCGCTTATATGTTATCGACTTCAAAGGGTCAATGGATGCCAATGAAGTCGAACACTTGCGTGAAGAGATCACTGCAATATTATGTGTTGCTAACAAAGAAGACGAAGTTTTGGTTCGCCTTGAAAGTGGCGGTGGCGTGGTACATGGTTACGGACTTGCTGCGTCGCAACTACAGCGTATCAAAGAAAAGGGTCTTAAATTGACCATTGCTGTAGATAAAGTTGCGGCAAGCGGTGGCTATATGATGGCGTGTGTTGCCGATAAATTGTTGGCGTCACAGTTTGCGTATATCGGAAGTATTGGTGTTTTAGCTCAGCTACCAAACTTCAACAAGTTACTAAAGAAAAACGATATAGAATTCGAACAGCATACCGCGGGAGAGTTCAAACGCACGCTAACGATTTTCGGTGAAAATAACGATGAAGGTCGAGCTAAATTCAAAGAGGAAATTGAAGATATCCATGTGCTCTTTAAAGATTTCGTGCAAAGTCAGCGTCCGGAAATGGATATAGACAAAGTAGCGACTGGTGAATACTGGCCAGGAATTAAGGCTAAAGCGCTTGGTTTAGTTGACGACATCACCACTTCAGATGACTATATTCTTTCGCATTACCCAGCACGCGAGATTTTTAGCGTTAAGTATGCCGTGAAGAAAAACGTCGCCGAAAAGCTTGGTATGTCGGCAGCGAGTGTGGTTGAACGTGTGTTTATGAAAACGATGAGCAAAGCACGTCACTGGTTTTAACACCCACAGGCCATCTGTGTTTATTACGATGTATCAAACTACATCGTTAATGGGCAAAGATGGCCGTTTAACTTCTAATCGACATAAGATAATAAAAAGAACATGGCACGGCATACTAAAAACGATATATTAGATGCGGCGGAATACTTGTTTTCTCAAAGCGGGTTCACCCAAACCTCGATGCGGGAAATAACTGCTAGAGCAGAAGTAAATTTAGCGTCGGTAAACTACCACTTCGGTAGCAAGAAAAACTTAATTCAAGCCGTGTTTAAGCGATACTTTGACGAGCTTATGCCGCAAGTAAAGGCTTGCTTAGACGCTCTCCCACCTATTGAAGGCGCCAAAGGCGTTGAGCAGCTCTTGTATTCGCTTATCCCTCCCATGTTAAACCTTAATGCTATCTCCGAGCAGGGCACTGCCACCTTTGTAAAACTACTTGGCCGGGGATATAACGAAACACAGGGGCACTTGCGTAAGTTTTTGATGCATGATTATGGCGACTGTATACGCGCCCTTGTAGATGCTATTAGACGCTGTTTACCTGAACTTCCTGAGGAGGAGCTGTTCTGGCGACTACATTTCGCGATGGGAAGTTTTGTCTTTTCGATGGCATCAAGTCAGGCACTAACGGAAATTGCTGAGTCTGATTTTCATAAGCACGTAGATATAAAAGAAGTCATCCAGCATCTTGTCCCATTTGTCGCACAGGGACTTGCCGGCAAATAAATTATTTAGTTAATAATTGAATAAAACACTAGCCTCCAAAATGGAGACTAGGCATAGTGTGAAACAGGCTTGGTTTGAAAGGCTTGCTGGAACTAACGGGGAAGGGTTGCGCCAGGTGCTTCAGCGTTTAGCTTCTCTGCCCAAAAATCCTTAACTGAAAACCCTGATTTTTTAGAAGCAGATGCTTTTTTCTTAGTAGGCTTGGCTGCTGCCTTAGTCTCGCTTTTCTCTTTTTTTGTTTCTGTTCCTTCAGGCGAAGTCGGCGCTAGCGATTCTGTCATTTCCTGAAGTTGTGCTAAACGCATATTTTTGCCGCCATCTACGCTGTACCATCCGCTCTTACTTTCGATAGACGGCGCTTTGCCATTAGCTTTTTTATAGGCTTCAGTGAAAGCCGCGATAACTGCATCTTTGTCTAAGTTTGCCATGCTTTTTTGCTCTTTATTTTGTTAAGATGACGAACGTTTTTGACTTGTAATACTAATAAGTGACGACTGATTAATTAAAACACAATGCGCTATCGATAAAGCGAATTAAAAAGTAGGTATTGCTTTCAGAAACCCTTCTTTTTTCGCTTTCCCGCGATAAGCGTTTGTCGACTTATAGGTGTTATACGAAACGTTCGCGTATTTTATAGCGTTTTTTTAACAATTTGTCTAACTTTCAACCGGAGGACTTGTGTCTATTAGCCGCCTAGAACTACAAAATTATCTTGATGGAATGTTAAGGGTTAGCGAAATCAGTGATTATTGCCCCAATGGTCTGCAGGTCGAGGGGACAGGCAATATTGAGAAAATTGTGACAGGCGTAACTGCATCTCAGGCTTTAGTAAATGCGGCGATAGAAGCAAACGCCGACGCGCTTATCGTGCATCACGGCTATTTTTGGAAAGGTGAATCGCTGGCTGTGACTGGCATGAAAAAGCGCCGTCTTTCTGCTTTACTAACCAACGATCTAAATTTGTTTGCTTACCACCTCCCTTTAGATGTTCATCCTGAATTTGGCAATAATCGCCAACTTGCTTCGATTCTAGATATTCAAAATATCAGCGCAGTTACTGGCGTTAAACCTGTGGGAGTTGTTATGCAAGGAAACTTCGAGGAACCAATTGAAGGCTTGGCTCTACAAGCTAAATTGCAGCAGTTGCTGGGACGAGATGTGCTGATAGAAGGGCCTATATCAAAACCAATTTCAACCCTTGCATGGTGCACTGGCGGTGGCCAAGGATTTATAGAACAAGCAGTCGAGTTGGGTGTAGATGCATTTATTACTGGTGAAGTATCAGAACAAACCGTGCATACAGCTAGGGAAATGGGGATTACGTTTTTTGCGGCCGGCCATCATGCAACCGAACGCTACGGCGTGAAGTCTTTGGGCGAGCATATTAAGCAGCAATTCGACGTGTCTGTTGAGTTTATTGACATCGACAACCCGGCATAGCGAAGTTTGTAGTTTATGAACAACGATCGTATCTTCGACGGTATCGCAGAAAAGTTCTCAAACAATATTTATGGAACGACCAAGGGTAAATTGCGGCACTCATTATTATGTGATGTTCTTGAACCTTATTTAAAAGCGCCTGTTCGCGTTATTGAAATAGGTGGGGGCACAGGTGTAATGACGGCTCATATAGCAGCAAAAGGGCATTCTGTCGTTCTTACGGATGCGTCAAAGGATGTACTTGAACAAGCGGAATCTCTGCTTTCTGGCGCGCCGAATATAAAAATTCGGCATCAGTATTTACAACAATTAGAAGACCTAAACGATTTCGACTTTGTAGTTTGTCATGCGGTTCTAGAATGGCTAGATGCTCCCTTTGACGCCATAGATTTTATATATAGTAATATGAAACCCGGTGCACGTTTAAGCTTGAGCTTCTTTAATCAAGATGCGAACTTATTTGCTAACGCCATCTACGGCAATTTTGATTATATAGCCAAAGGTATGAAGGCGAAAAAGCAGGTTAGACTAAACCCTAACCAGCCGCTTAGCGCGATGCGTGTTGTCGAACACTGTGAATCGTTGGGTTTTAACATACTGGATAAAGCGGGCGTTCGCTGTTTTCATGATTATATGCGCGATATTACTCACCAAAGTAGCAAATTTGACGACCTGCTTGCACTTGAAAGGCAGTATCACAAGCAGGAGCCTTACTTGTGGCTAGGTAAATACTTCCAACTCATTCTTGAAAAGCCACAAGTCGGTTGAGGTTACAGGCAGCTCTAATGTATTTGGGGTGACTAAAAAGTTGCTTATAGGGTATTCTCACCGGAAAGGATGTTTTTAAGGGTCGCTCCCGCGATTTCATTTAATGCCTCGTAAGTGAAAAAGCCTTGGTGCCCGGTTATTAATACATTGGGGAAGGTTGTTAAACGCTGAAAAATGTCATCTTGTATGATTTCCTGTGAGTGGTCACTGAAAAAGAGTTCAGACTCTCTTTCATAAACATCTAGCCCCAAATAGCCTATTTGTTTCGATTTTAGTCCTTTTATAATGGCAGTGTCATCAACAAGCCCGCCGCGAGAGGTATTGATGAGCATCACGCCTTTTGGCATTTTCGCTATGCTGTCGGCATTGATTATATGATAACTTTTTTCATTAAGCGGGCAGTGCAACGTCACTATAACGCTTTGCTCTAACAGCGTATTTAGCGGAACATACTGCGCTCCCATAGCTTTTACATCATCGTCTTGGCTTGGGTCGAAACAAAGAACCTTGCACCCAAACCCCGTAAGTATGCGAATAACGGCTTTACCAATTTTCCCTGTACCTATAACGCCAACGGTTTTGCCGTGTAGTGTGAACCCCATTAATCCATCTAGGCTAAAATTACCTTCTCTCACGCGATTATAAGCCTTATGGATTTTTCGGTTTAAGGTAAGAATGAGAGCGAGCGTATGTTCAGCAACCGTTTCAGGGCTATATGCAGGCACGCGACTTACTGCTATGTCAGCTTCAGCCGCAGCGGCAATATCTACATTATTATAACCAGCACAGCGTAATGCTATGTGTTTAACACCGCAGTCTTTTAGCACCTTGATGGTTGCTGAGTTCACATCATCGTTCACAAATACAACCACATCGCTAAATCCCTTACAGCTTATAGCAGTTGATGGGTTAAGCGGGTGTTCAAAGAAGCAAGCTTTAATACTTTGACCATCAGAGTCATTATGATTTTTTAACCGTTCCGAAAATATCACCTGCTCGTAAGGGCGTGTACTGAAGAAGACGATATTTTTGTCACTAAGGTTGCTTTCGTTTGAGTGCGCTTTTTTGCATGAAGTGACTTTCATTTTTGTATCCAGCGGTTATTGCACGATAAATATATCAATGCGCAATAACTTAGCACGGTGCAACATAAAGTGTGTAGACACAGATCAATAAAATCAAGAGGGCGCAATTAATGTTAAAACACCCTTTTATCATCGGAGCGCTTATGTAGGATTTACGCCACTAAAAGTTTAACAATATCGTTTTCAATGGCTTCAGGTTTTACGGTAGGTGCATAGCGCTTAAGCACTTTACCTTCCGCATTAACCAAGAACTTAGTGAAGTTCCACTTAATGCGTTTAGTTCCCAGCAGCCCAGGAGCGTCGTGTTTTAAAGCTTCAAAAAGCGGGTTTGCATCTGGACCATTTACGTTTGTCTTTTTGAATAGAGGAAACGACACACCGAAATTTACGCTACAAAACTGTGCTATATCACTATCGCTTCCTGGCTCTTGGTGACCAAATTGATCGCAAGGAAAACCCAAAACCTCAAAACCCTTGTCGTGGTATTTCTTATAAAGCGCTTCAAGTCCTTCATATTGGGGGGTAAAACCACATTTGCTGGCTGTATTAACGATAAGTAGCACTTTTCCCTTGTATTGCTCAAGTGTAGTTTGTTCGCCGTTGTTTAACGTAATAGGGTGAGCATAGAGTTCCAAAGTTATATTCCTGTGTTTTTGTTGTCGTTAAGTCTGTTACTCTTAAGTAATGCAAACATGTCTATTTTTCATCTAGAGTATATTCTGTATGAGTAATTTAAAAGTGAGTTTTTTAGGTTTAGGTGTGATGGGTTTTCCTATGGCTGGACACCTTAGCAAAGCGGGGCATTCTGTCACCGTGTACAACCGCACCGCGAAAAAGGCACAAGATTGGCTTGCCGCCTATGGCAACGCTGATGCAAAAACAAGCGCCTGCAGCTCAGTCGCTGAAGCGTGTGAAGACGCTGATATCGTTTTCATGTGTGTAGGTAATGACAATGACGTGAGAGACGTGGGTACACAAGCATTAGAAATAATGAAAGCGGGTAGCGTGCTAGTTGATCACACAACCGCATCGGCAGATGTAGCGAGAGAACTTTACGCATGCAGTAAAGATAAAGAAATCGGCTTTTTAGATGCACCGGTTTCTGGTGGGCAGGCTGGGGCTGAAAATGGTCAACTGACTATCATGGTTGGTGGCGATGAAGATGTTTTCGTTCAAATAGAGCCTGTCATGGCGCATTATGCTCGCCATAGCCAACTGCTAGGCAAAAGCGGCAGTGGACAGCTAGCAAAAATGATGAATCAGATTTGTATAGCCGGCATTGTCCAAGGCTTAGCCGAAGCGCTGCATTTCGGTCAACGCGCTGGGTTAGATTGTAACGCGGTCATTGATGTTATAAGCAAAGGCGCTGCACAGTCGTGGCAGATGGAAAACAGAGCTAGCACCATGTTAAATAACAATTTTGATTTTGGTTTCGCTGTAGATTGGATGCGTAAAGACCTAAGTATTGCACTTGATGAAGCACGTAAAAACGGCTCTACACTAGCGCTAACGGCGCTTGTTGACCAATATTATGCAGATGTTCAAAAACTCGGTGGTGGTCGTTGGGATACTTCTAGCTTGCTTACCCGACTAAAATAGTCTTGTTCTGGAGTGCATTTATCGCAGAAAACGCTGCCGCTCTTTGAATAACTAAAGAGATTGCTCGTGGGCGGACAAGGTAAGCTGTTCTAATCGGCTTTTATTTGTTTCGCTCAAGGGTAATGAAGTGATTTTTTCAAGTAAGAAATTGATGTTGAATTTACGGTAAACGCCGGTGTCTGCTTCAATCATGCATTGAAGCAGGTTCAATCCAAAAGCAGCGGTGTCCGGCGAAAGCTGAAATGCATCATAAAAATGCTTCATCGCTTTATCAAACATCCCTTCAATAAACAGCTGAGTACCAGTTTCGTTAATAGAAATAGCCTGCTCGTGATTGAGCCCTAAGCGTTCACCTCCAGAGAAAATTAACTCATCGTTCATCACTTGTTCTGATATGGCTCGCAGTTCAGCATTTTTCTGCTTTGCCATTAACAATAATTCTCCCGCTTTGCGTTCATCGCCAAGCCCGTGATGGACCTTAGCAGCAATAACTAATACAGATGGCTCGGTACGCAGGTAATTTTCAATATGGTCGCCTTCTAGTAGGTGAGCGGCTTTTTCAAAATCGCCATCTAATACTGCTGAAAATGCCAACAGATAATCTCTTTTTTGAAGTGTCTGTGGGTCGCCTTGGCTTCTTCCTGCAATACCAACTAATTTTCTAGCTTGAGATAAGCTCTCCTCTCTATTGGTTTCAGGTGATTCTTCAGCCAAAAATAAGTAAAACTCCGCTAATTCAAAGGTGAAATCGTTAAAGCTGTCTTTAGCACTTCGATGCATCGCACGTTTTTTCTGCAAAAGATCGATAGCTTCAACAACCTTGTCCTGTTTTTGATATGCAAGAGTTTTAAGTTTTGCTGCGGGTAAACTCAATTCGCTAAACTTTATCTCACTTAGGTATTTTTCCACCTGATCATATGAGTCTTGCTCAAAGGAAATAGAGGCAAGCCATTCAAACGCTTTATCTCTTGCCAAGCTCGAATTTACCATTTGGCTTAAATGGCTTTTACAGTGAGGCCATTGCCCAGATGCATACTGACATTTAACTTTGCCCCATTGAGCCCATAGCACTTTATCACTGCGGGTAAGCACATCATCATAAATACTCAATGCTCTTTGAATATCGCCATTTTCATAAAGCAGCCGTGCATATAGCTTACGTATATCTGCCACAAGACGAGGAGGAATGCCTTCTGAAATCTTGGCGCGTACAACAGAGATCGCTCTCTCTAATTGTTTATTGTCCAAGGAGTGTAAAACGTTTTTGATAAATTCACGGTACGTTAAATAGTGATTTATTTGCCGAGTTAATGAAGCGATAGTGTAGGGCTTGATCAGCAAAACATCTGGCTGCAGATCCATGATCCTGCCAATTATCTGTGGTGAGCGATCTGAAGTCAGGAAGATAATTCCCGTGCTCGGTCGAATAAATCCTGCCTCTCTTAGATTTTGTACCCACTCAACACCGGTTTTCCCATGACCTAGGTGGTAATCCATTAACAAGAGTTCGAAGTTTTGCTTTTTTAGTGCTGCTTTTAGCTCTACGCCTGATGCAAAGCTACTCACCGACAAGTTAGCAATAGACATGAGGTGGCCTCGAAGCGCTGTTCGAGCGGTAGCATTGTCTTCTACTATGGCTATTCTAAATTCCACGGCGATCATATGAATAATAACAACTTTAGCTAGCTTATCAGTGGCTGGGGAAAAGTGCATTATTAAAAAGGATAAGTTTTATCGACTGGCATTAAGTTAAGAATCAAAATGAGCTTCACGTCACAAAATATTTACGTTATTGGTGCATATATTTAAATAAATTTTTACCTTTACGTTTACGTAAGGGGTAGGTATTGGTTATTGTGTTTAAAAAGCAACTCAGTTGAAGGTATGTCTAATGAACTTTGAATTAACCGATGACCAATTAGCCTTTGAAGAAACCGCCCGTCAATTTGCCCAACAAGAACTAGCACCAAATGCTGCTATGTGGGATAGAGAGCATCATTTCCCCGTAGAGGCAATTAAAAAAGCCGGCGAATTAGGATTTTGTGGCTTGTATGCTCCTGAAAGTGCAGGTGGCCTTGGCTTATCAAGACTCGATTCTTCGATTATCTTTGAACAGCTTTCAATGGGATGCACCACAACTACTGCCATGTTAACTATTCACAATATGGCTACATGGATGATTGCAACATGGGGCACCAGCGAAGTTAAAGATATGTGGTGCGAACAATTAGTCACAGGTGACAAACTTGCCTCTTATTGCTTGACAGAACCCGGCGCTGGGTCAGATGCTGCCTCACTTAAAACCAGAGCAACTAAAGCTGACGGTGGATATGTACTAAATGGCTCTAAAGTATTTATATCTGGTGCAGGAAGTACAGATGTTCTCGTAGTCATGGCCCGTACTGGCGAGGATGGCCCTAAAGGCGTATCTGCATTTGCTGTCCCTGCTAATGCAAATGGCATTGAATACGGAAAAGCAGAAGAGAAAATGGGATGGAATGCTCAGCCCACTCGTATGATTACATTTGACAATGTAAAGCTCGAAGAAAGCTGGTTGTTAGGTAAAGAAGGTCAAGGTTTTAAAATGGCCATGCAAGGGCTTGATGGCGGCCGAATTAATATTGCTACTTGTTCAGTAGGCACAGCCCAACAAGCGCTAAACGTCGCACGTGATTATATGAATGAGCGCGAACAGTTTGGTAAACCTATCGCGGGCTTTCAGGCGCTTCAGTTTAAACTAGCTGACATGGCAACTGAGTTAGTTGCAGCTAGGCAAATGGTGCGTATGGCAGCCTGTAAAGTAGACAACAATGACGCTGATAAAACGACTTACTGTGCAATGGCTAAGCGCTTTGCAACAGACGTGGGTTTTAATGTGTGTAACGATGCGCTGCAACTGCACGGTGGATACGGTTATATTAAAGAGTATCCCCTTGAGCGTCACTTAAGAGATGTTCGTGTTCATCAGATACTTGAAGGTACCAACGAAATTATGCGTGTGATTATTGGGCGTCGCCTACTTTCCGATGAGCGAAGCGTTCTTTAACGCGGTTGCAGCTCAGTTACAAAAATGCGTTTCAAGGCACAATCAATGGAGAAAGTGAATATGACAGATGCGGAGTCAGTAGTCATTGTAGATGAGTTAAAAACATCGAACGGCGACTTTACAATAGGACATTTAACGCTTAACAAGCCAAAAGCACTGAATGCGCTGGACCTAGCGATGGCAGAAATCATGCTAAAAGCACTTCAACAGTGGCAGACACGTAGTGATGTTGTAGCTGTGGTCATTGATGCTGCAGGTGATAAAGCGTTTTGCGCTGGTGGCGACATCGTATCTATGTACAAGTCGATGGTGGAAGCACAAGGGCAAATTCCTTCGTTCTTGGAAACGTTTTTTGAAACCGAATATACCTTAGATTACACTATTCACAACTACAGCAAACCCATCGTAGTGTGGGGGAGCGGCATTGTGATGGGCGGCGGTATGGGTCTGCTATGTGGTGCTAGCCATCGCGTAGTAACCGAAACGTCGCGATTAGCTATGCCCGAAATTACTATCGGACTCTACCCTGATGTAGGAGGTAGTTATTTCCTTCCCCGTCTACCTGGAAAGTCAGGTCTATTCTTAGGCTTAACGGGCGGGCAAATGAATGGAGCCGACGCTCGTTTTGTGGGCCTAGCAGATGCGCTAGTAGCTAGCTCAGAAAAAGAGGCTCTTTTACATAAGCTATCGAACTATTCATGGAATGAAATTGAGAGTACAAGTCTAGGTGACTCTGTATCGACTATTCTCAATTCTCTAGAGACACCGGAATCTGTACCTAGTGGCAATGTAGAACCTAATATGGCGCTCATTGATGAACTGTGTGCGGCTGATAATGTCGCCGACATAGTTCATGCCATTCTTAGCGCCGATATGGCCCAGGATAAATGGTTGTCGAGAGCACAAGGCACACTGGCAAAAGGCTCTCCCATAACTATGCATTTAGTTTATGAGCAGTGTAATAGAGGGGCTAATATGACCCTTGCTGATTGTTTTAGAATGGAAGCCAATATGTCTTGTCGCTGCGGCGAAAGCGGCGAGTTTCAGGAGGGCGTTAGAGCCTTATTAATTGACAAAGATATGTCGCCCCAATGGAAGTATAAAAGCGTAGAAGATGTGCCGCAGGATGTGGTGGAGCATTTCTTTACTTCTCCATGGCCTGTAGATAAACATCCTCTATCTGGTTTATAAAACGCTTTTTTGTAACTGAACGTGGAAGAGGCATTTGTAGCAAATAGGCACAAGTTAAGTAAGCGAATTCATTTTCGACAGCACTGATATAGCACTAATAAAGTTCAGTGCTCTTACTTAGCACCCCAACCGTTATTTTGTGCAATTATTGCCGTGGAGGTACCGACTTTGATATCCTTTGCGGCAAATTCAAAATAACAAAGATCTCATCATGTGGCACTGCCCACTTTGCAAATCACCTATTTCATTAACTTCAACGCCAATCCGGTGTGATAATAACCATAGTTTCGATAAAGCAAAATCTGGCTACGTGAATTTATTGCCGGTTCAGTTTAAAAAATCGAAACTTCCGGGTGACGATAAGAATATGGTGAAAGCCAGAAGAGAGTTTCACCAATTAGACACCTATAAACCGTTGAAAGATAGGCTAGTAGAGCTAGCAGAGCGCTTTTTTGTTAAGCCGCGTAATTCGAAGCCAGAAGAGTCTTCGCAGCAATGTACCTCTATTTACGACGCGGGCTGCGGCGAAGGAAGTTATTTAGACGCAATAGTTCAAGGTCTATCGCTTAAAGGCTTCTCTATTGAAGCCGCGGGCAGTGATATCTCCAAAATAGCTGTGGAGTTAGCCGCTAAGGCTTATAAACATGCTCAGTTTGTTGTGGCTAGCAGCTTTGAACTGCCCCTTGAAAAGTCTACTCAAGATTTAGTGATACAGGTCTTTGCGCCTGGAAGCAACGAAGAGTATGAAAGGGTACTGAAAAGTGAGGGGCTACTTTTAACCGTAGACCCAGCGCCGAACCATCTGTTTGAGCTTAAACAGCAAGTTTACGATACACCTAGAAAACATCAAATTGATGATGCACCCAGGAGCGGATTCACCCGTATCCATGACGAGTGTTTTTCATTTCCCATCAATTTTGAAAGTGACGACCACAAGTTAGCGCTTATAAAAATGACACCTTTTTATTGGAAATTACCACACGGTAAAATTGAGTCTATAGTAACGTCGTTAGGCAAGGTAACCGCAGACTTTCATATTCAGGTTTGGAAAAAGGACGAGAACGTAGTTGATGAGAAAGTAGATGTCCGGTCATAAACAAAAAGCGCTTTTTTTAGACCGGGATGGCGTTATAAACGTTGACCACGGTTACGTAGGTAGCTATGAAAATTTTGAATTTGTAAAAGGTATCTTCGAGGTAGTACGCAAGTTTCAAATTGAGGGTTACCTACCTGTAATTGTCACAAATCAAAGTGGAATAGCGCGAGGCTATTACACTGAAAAAGATTTTCATTGGTTGATGGAGCAAGTGCAAAAAGATTTCGCTTCTCATGATATAAACCATATCCCTGTCTATTACTGCCCTCATCACATCCAAGGTAGTGTAAAAAAGTTTGCTATCGACTGCCAGTGTAGAAAGCCATTGCCAGGCATGCTGCATCAAGCTGCTAAAGAACTTGATATCGACTTAGCCAACAGCATACTCATTGGCGATAGCTGGCGAGATATAGAGGCTGCCAATGCTGCCGGCCTAACGGAAAGCTTCTATTTGTCACATAAACTTATAACTGATGAGCAGTTGAATAAACTTAGTTCTTCTCATCGTGTATCTCGCGTTGCTAGCTTATCTGAAATAATAAAAGGGTAACGCGTAACTGTTAAAGTCCCTGTTATTACCGGAGAAAGGTAAGATGCGTTGCGGCGATAGACTTGCCTATCGCTGCAACAGAACTGCTCTAGTTTTGAGTAGAAAAGCGGGATAAATGCTTTATGGCCTGACTGAGTAAATCAATGTTTAAAGCGTCTTTGCTGCGTTTGCCAGAAGATAAGTCACTAATTTCATAGCTACCGTTACTCAGCACATCTGTTCGCTTATTGTTATTAAATACTACAATGCGTTCGCCTGAAGTACTTACCAACCAAGGACGCGATGGCGCCAATAAATTTTGCCCAGTTGAATAGAAGGTTGACGGTGCATTACAACCCAAGGCATTCAATATAGTCGGAGCCAAGTCTTCCGTACTCGCTAACTTAGCGTTGACATCAAGGGTGCTATAAAGTGTTCCCTTATCATTTTCACTGCCAAATCCTGTTGCTACCATGAAATCATGTTTCCTGTCAATCGTATTTTTAACGTAGTCTTTAATATCCGAGCCCTTCATAAACGCAATGTGCAGACCTTCATGGTTATTGCTTAAAGGTTGCAAATAACCTGATAATTGAGGGAGTGGAAGCTCGACATCGCTGTGTATCGATACTGGCATGCCCGAACCCATAGGTAAGGCTAATAGTACAGGGCGCTTTTGAGACAAGGCATCCTGATAAATTTCGGGCACGCCAAATAAAGTTGCTGTCATTAAACCTTCAACACTGCTGGCCGTTGAATAATAATTGGAAAGGGTATTTAGCGATACACCTTCAATATTACTTAAGTCTACGGCGTTATCATCGTCGAGTTGAACAACCACGGTAAGGTTTTTATCAGTCTCAATAGAACAATAAACCGGTTCTGCAGGATAGGTGATATTGTGAATATCAGGGTTGAATTGCAGCTGCTTTCGCTCTTCGTAGGCTGCTAAGTCAAGCAAGCCGTAGCGCGACATGGTGGTTTTTGCCGTCGCGGGATAGGAAAGCGGAAACATATTGTCTTGGGCAATAATAGGTTGATAAAGCTTGGCATCAGCCCACACATGAATAGCGTGGCTGGTTACGAAACAACTTACGAAAAATGTTGTAACAGGAATGCCCACTTTATAGCGAGTAAATCGTTCTACACGCTTCCATATCGCATTAGCTAAAACCAGCTGGAAGCCAAGCCAAACGATGAAAAGCAGAAACAAAAACGCCCACTGCTGCCAGCTTTCTATAGCCATAGTGGATTGTGCTTCACTGCGCAGTAAGTCTGCAGCATGAAAGCTAATATGAAACCCCGTGCGGTTAAACAGCAACGCATCAAACGCTAAGAGCGCTAATCCCACAGCGGCAATAATGGAAGCGCTCGCCTTTATTACTCTAGGGTTATTAACCAAATAACAAAGGGGAAGAACGAAAATGACAAAGCCAAAAAAGGTCATAAAGCCGATATGACCAAACCAATTGGCTAAAAGGTACACGGTGCCGACACCTGTGCCTGGCATAGGTGATGAGAAAACAAAAATCGAGGCAATAACAATGGCGATGATAATATTCGCCAGTGCAAACCAGTGCCCCCAATTTACCAGTTTAGTAACGCGCTGGCGACGAGGTGATTCGGCAAGTATCATGCAATCCCTTAGCTTTTTGTTACGCTTTTCTTAAGTACATCGGCAAACTGTGCTGCCATGGCTTCGCGATTTTCAGGAGCAACCTGGGTATTTAAAATATGCGTAATAACGTTGCCTAGCACCATAAGTGAGAGATCGCGGTTTGCACCGCCTTCTTCTAGGGTTAGAATAACGTTATTCATTAGCGTTTCGAATTCGTCGTTGCTATAGCGGCTCTGTTGGGGCATTGCTACGCCTCTTTTTTATGATTATCTTTGATAAAAAGAATGGTTTTAAACGTAAAATGATTATAATCGTTGTTTGAGTGAGTACAATCATTCATTCTAAAATCCCGCAATTCTTTGAATATTTCTGACACTTTTTAAGCAACAGGACACCAGATACTCTATGAGTGCACTGATTCATCACTTTGTTGTACATCGCTTGATTGTAAACAAAGAAGAGAAAATTGAAGCAATTCCCCGTGATAACTGCTTGGCAGTGACGCCGGAAATTGAGCTTTTAGCCCATCAAATCAACCATAGCTTCAATGCTAAACCCGGAAAAGGCGTGGGGCATTTTGTCACTGAAGTAACCCGCGAAGCAAAAGTGGGAGACGAAGAAGGCGAAGCAACAACGCAAGCAAGTACTGAAAATGTGGCTGAGTTCGCTGAAGGCCTCAGGCAGTATATGGATATTCAAAAAGAAGCAGGAGACAACGTAGAAGATGCGTTTCACGAGTTCTCAGTATCGGCGACAAACCGCCTAGTTCGTACTCTAGCTGATACAGGTACCGTAGAAACTGGCTTTCTTATTTTCTGCCAGTACGAATACTTAGCCACACAGTACTTAATGATAGCGTTACTTAATACCCGTTCACATGTTGAGGTTACTAATTCATTAGACCTGTCTGCTCGGGAACACTTAGATTTAGCTAAAATGCAGCTTGCCGTACGTTTCGATTTAACTCAGTGGGATATCCAGCCAGAGCAACAGCGTTACGTAAGCTTTATAAAAGGTAGAATGGGTCGCAAAGTATCTGATTTCTTTATGCAGTTTGTGGGCTGTGAAGAACTGGTTGATGTTAAGCAACAAAACAAGCAGCTCATTTCTACTGTCGATGCATACCTTGCCAGTGAGTCGTTAGACCCACAAGAGCAGCATCAGCACAGAGAGGAAGTTAAGTCATACTTCAAAGAAAAAATTGATGCGGGCGAGAGCTTGTCGGTAGATGAGCTGGCAAACCGACTTCCCCAGAACGAGGAGACCAGCAGCAACTTTTCTTCCTTTACTCAGTCTATGGAAGCACCGCTTGAGAAAGAAATTCAGCCCGATCCAGCGGCGTTGAAACAGCTTGCGAAGTTTACCGGGCAGGGTGGCGGCATATCGCTAAGTTTTGAACGTAAACTGATGGGCGACAGAGTGTTTTATGACCCGGCAACGGATACACTAACAATTCGTGGAATTCCACCTAATCTAAAAGATCAGCTTAATCGCCAATCTTCAATGGACTAGTCGCTGCGAAGCGAAGATAAAAAACGTATACTAGTTAATAGAATATCAACTCGATTCAAGGGTGTTATGCAATTATTTGTAAATGATTTGACAGTAATGGACTTCTCTTACCTGTGCCCAAAGCGCGGCATGGTGGGGGAAAGCTGGATTGTCGATGTAATTTTGGACGGTGAACTCAACGAAGAGAGCATGGTTCAAGACTTTGGTCACGTGAAGAAGAACCTTAAGCGACTTATTGACGAATATGTCGATCATAAGCTTTTAGTACCTGCTGAATACAGCGGTTCTGAAGTTATTCACGATGACGATAGTGAACAGGTAGAGACCCGTTTTACCTGTACTGATGGGCGCAGCATTATGCTTCATTGCCCAGCGGAAGCCTATGCATTCGTCTATTCAGATGAAATCAACATGGAGTCTGTCGGCGTTTACTTAAAAGAAGTGTTAGCAACGCACCTTCCTGAAAACGTTGAAAACATAACGCTACATTTGCGTGAAGAAATTATCAACTCACCTTTCTATCACTACACTCACGGACTTAAGAAGCACGACGGTAACTGTCAGCGAATAGCTCACGGACACCGTTCTCGCATTGATATTATCCTTGACGGCAAAGTGAGCGCGGAAAGTCAGCAATATTGGGCTGACCGTTGGGCAGACATTTATATTGCAACCCGAGAAGATGAAATTGCCTACAGCGACAGAAAGCTTAAAGGTGAAGTGGCGAATGCTGAAGACTACTACTGTTTCGCTTACGAGTCGTCACAGGGTTATTTTGAACTACTTATTCCTAAATCAGATTGTGAAGTCATCGAGACCGACTCAACGGTTGAGTGTTTAGCTCAGTATCTTCTTGAGGAACAAAAGAAGCGCACGCCTGATGGAGTTTGCCAAGTGATTGCCTATGAAGGTGTGGGTAAAGGCGCTACGGTTAAAGGTTAGCGTTAGTAGCAAGCAACGGAGGATAGGGCATAATATGGCTTCCACAGATATTAAAGATGCGGTGAGTAACCCGATAATCAGCGTAATTAAAAAATCGTTGAATAATAGGGTATCAAGTGCACTAACGTGTATTTTTGCTATGGGTGTGTTTGCCGCAATCCCTGCTGCAACTGCGGCAGTTGCAACAAATGAAGGTACTGAAATATCGTCTGACCCAGCCCAAGACCAAAACCCGATTGAGGTTTCGCTCAATGGTAAATTTACCCAAGGCGCCTTGTTACGTGGTCAGGCACCAGTAGGCGCTACGGTCACTCTTAATGGCGAACCTGTTCAGACAAACAAGGATGGCAAATTTGTTGTGGGCTTTGAAAGAGAAGCACCTCTTCAGCAACGTTTAGCGGTAACGCTAGAAAATGGTAAAACGTGGAAGCGCGACATTACCCTTGAAAAGCGCGAGTACAATATTCAGCGTATTGATGGTTTAGAGCAAAAAATGGTTACGCCGCCTGCAGAGGTAACTGCACGGATAAAGCGCGATAACGTAAATGTTGCCAATGCGCGTAGCGCAAACACGGATTTAGACGCTTTATTCACTCGGTTTGAGTGGCCAGCTAAAGGCAGAATATCGGGCGTGTACGGCAGCCAACGTATATTAAATGGTGTGCCCAAATGGCCGCATTACGGCGTAGATATCGCTAACAAAACAGGCACTCCCGTATATGCGCCTGTGGATGGTGTGGTTACGATGGCAGATGATCTCTATTACTCAGGCAACACCTTGATTTTAGACCACGGCATGCGTGTTTTTTCAACGTTTCTCCACATGGATAGTTTTACAGTTGAGGTAGGCGATACCGTTAAGCAAGGTCAACAAATCGGTACGATTGGCTCTACTGGCCGCTCCACCGGTCCGCACTTGGACTGGCGTATAAACTTAGGGAAAACTCGACTAGATCCGCAGACCATAATCTCTGGTTCTCCCGAATAGTAAAAGCCTATTGATTTTTGTGGTCAAAGCAAAATAGAAAAGGCGCTTTCAGGTAGAACCCGAAGGCGCCTTTTTAGTATTCTTTTTTGTATTTTTTATTAGTAATAATGCGTTGCTTTATTTACCTAACCACTGATTAAGTTTCTTTTCATCAGTAATTTCAAAGTATGCCATTTCTTGTCTAGCCGGAGTGACTTCAATAGGAAGCGTTAGAAGTCGCCCATCTCGGATAAGCGTTATGTCCACCGTCGCTGTCTGAGCGTTATCCAATAAGCGCTGTAGCTTTTGAGCATTAACAATATGCCCGTCTAGAGCAATAATGACATCGTTGAGAAGAATACCTGCCTTCATCGCCGCTAGGCCTTCAAATACCTGAACTACTGTTAGGCCAAACGATGCGGCCTTTAACGTGGCGCCAAGCTGGTTTTTGATTGAAGGCTGCTGCGAAGAACCGCCTTTATCTTCAGCTGACACACGTGTACGGGTTTTGTAACTAACGCCCATGTCAGAAACCAGTGAAGCCAATTCGACATCGTCTGTGCCATAAACAACACGGTCTAAATACCCGGAGACATCAATGCCGAAATGCGTGTGGCAAAGTGTCTGAATCACGCTATCAGGCGTGCCACACTCGTCTATACCATAGTGCCTCCACAGTAGTTGCATTAAATTATCTAAGCTTATTTGGTTGTTTGACTTATTGCGAAGCAGCAAATCTAGGCCAAGGGCAATAACGCCGCCTTTGGTGTAATAACTAACGATATTATTAGTAGCGCTCGCGTCCTGCTTGTAAAACTTTGTCCAAGCGTCAAAACTACTCTCAGCCGCACTTTGCTTTAAGCGCCCAGCGTTTTGTAAAAGTCGACTGACATTTTGCGCCACAATATCGAGGTATTTTTGAGGCTCAATAACGCCCGCTCTTGCTAGGGTTACGTCATCATAAAAACTGGTAAAGCCTTCATAAATCCAAAGCTGGTTGGTGTAGGTTTCCTGAGACAAATCAGGCTTAACCATCATATCAGGCTTGATGCGCTTCACATGCCATGTATGAAAGAATTCATGACTACACAAGCTTAAGAAGGTTATGTAGCTGTCGGTTTTGTTTTCGCCTTCACCTATCTGTGGCAAATCAAAGCGCGGATAAAGAAGGGCGGTTGAGTGCTTATGCTCTAAACCACCAAAGCCGTTATCGGCAAGCAGAGTCATAAACAGATAATTATTTATGGGTTGTGGAGCACCAAACAAATCTAAGTGATGCTTACAAATGGGTATGAGATCGCTTGCGATGCGCGGATAGTCGATATTGTTGTTGCCAGAGAAAAGCAATGTAAAAGTTATACCGTCTACGTCGAAGCTGTGGGTGTCAGCAATACCAACGTAAATAGGGTGATCGATGAGTTCATCGTAATTTTTTTCGGCGTAATGCCAGCGCTTCGAACTCGTACTTTCGCTGCGAATTGGCATAGAGGTGTAAGCTTTCCAATTTGCGGTAGATGGGTCACTATCATCGAGTTCAATGTCTAGTTCACAGGCTGCTTGCTCAAAGCCCAAGATGCGTAAAAACGCACTGGTACCGTTTACAAATGCGTACTGGTCGTTCATAAAGGCAGAGCGAATTGACAAATCATTGGCATAAACGGTGTAGTTAACGGTACAAGGTTTTCCGTCGGTATCAACTCGCCACGTTTGTTTATCAAGCTTGGTTACCGGGACACTTACGGAGTTTTCGTCGCTAGAATTCTCTACGCAGCTAGTACTTGACGTAGCACTTAACGAAATGATGCTTTTCGCAAAGTCTCGCACCATGTAGCTTCCTGGGATCCAGCTTGGAAGAGTAAGCGTTAGCGATGAATCGTTATGTTCAGGAATGTGTAGCGCAACAGTGAATTGGTGTGCACGCCAATTTGAAATAGTTAACGTGTAGTGAAGAGCAGAAGGCATAAACGTCCAATAGGGTAAAAAACTATACCTTAACTATATCAACCTATCAGGTTAATCCCAATAGATTGGCAACCACCCGATGATTTTTGTGTAGATAAAAGTCGGTTTGCCATCATAGTGTTGATAAGTTTTGATTTGATGCGTAAATTGGATGAAATTACATTAAATCCAGCAATAACAAATACAAATGGCTGACAAAATACAAAGCGACTTACTGAGCGAAGATAATTTGGAATCGTTGCGAACGCTAGTACCTGGTGATATCGTCGACTTACAAATTACGATGCCTGCTGCGCCGAAGCGTGTAAAAACAGACTACGTTGGCATGCTTACAGATGAATGCCTGCTTTTTCATATCCCCACATCGGCTAAGTGGATAACCGTTCGCGATGCGCTCACTGTAGGTAACGAGGTTGTCGTTCGTTCTATACTTGAAGGCGATACTGGCCAAGTGATTGCTTTTAAAGTAAAAGTTTTAAAGTTACTCGCTAAGCCTTCCGGCTTACTTATCACAACGTTTCCTAAACGCATTGAAAGTATTGGTCTACGTGCGGTCAAGCGCGCACAATTGGGCGTATCTGTAACATTGGAGTCGGAGGTGTTTCCAGATGATGAAAATGTGACAGGTATAATCATTGATTTAAGTGAAAAAGGATGCAAAGTAGCACTTCAGGTGAAGCCAAATTGGCCTGTAATGCTTGATGAAGCTGAGGTTCGGTTAAACTATTCGTTAGACGGTAAAGAAGTAGCGCTTACAGCAAGGGTTAAAAACCATAAACTCGAAAGTGATATGGTTTACTACGGGCTCGCCTTTACCTGCGATGAAAAATTGATAAAAACACTGTTGTCTCGACACACATTGTTGAACTAGTAGTTTGGTAAACATGTTTTCGGGGACGCTTTAGGCAACTGTTAAAAACAGGTAAAAGGGGTCAGGTATGAGAAGCATTGAGCGACTTTTAATGCAGTATGGCGAAAGCCATCAAAACAAAACGAACGTTATCATTCACGCTATTGCCGTGCCGAGTATTTATTTCGTTTCAATTGGTTTACTTTGGAGCTTGCCGGTACCTGATTTTATTTCCCGGTTTGATATAACTTGGGCTCATATTATCGCAGTACCTGTACTCTATTACTATTTTATGTTGTCAGGGCCAATAGGTGCAGCAATGACGCTGCTGACCATACTATGCTTTGGTGCTGTGAATACGTTAGCGTACTTTAATATCTCAGTGTGGTTATTCTCTTTAACTTTGTTTGTTGTCATGTGGGTGTTGCAATTTATTGGGCATCATATAGAAGGCAAAAAGCCATCATTCTTTGAGGATCTACGCTTTCTTTTAGTAGGTCCCGCTTGGTGGTGGGTTCACTGGCTTAAGAGAATGAACATAAGCTATTAACTTAGCTAACGCTCTCTTCAAAAATGTATAATTTCTAAAATTTGCCCTGCGACCAGAGGCATAAGGGGCACGACCAAGCCGCTTGGGTAACAGCAGTGCTAACGTATAATCTTGGTACAAGTTTTTAAATTGGTAATATTGTGAGTCGCTTTCAGCGTGTAATAGAAAGTAATGAACGTTTATTTTGGACGCTGCACAGCGCGGGCTGGGCAGGGTTTGCGATAATTTATTACATTGGTTCGTTCCTTCACGACGTAAGGCCCATTTGGGTTTTTATAATCATGCTAAACGCTTATGCAGGGTGGTTATTAACCATTCCACTGCGATATGTTTATCGTTGGGCAAGGAAACAATCTCCGCTAAACATGATCGTAATAGTGATAGTGTCGTGTTATCTAATAGCGTTATTGTGGGCAGTAGTGAAAAATATTAACTACTGGGAAATATACAAACACGGATATCGCCCAGACGAATGGTACATGTATTTTACCAACACCATTAACTCATTGATAATGGTCGGCTGCTGGAGTGGTGTCTACTTCGGCATTAAAAACTTTCAGATGTTGCAAAAAGAAAAGCAAAATGCGCTAAAAGCCAGCACCATGGCTCACCAGGCGCATATCAAAATGCTTCGCTACCAGCTTAATCCGCATTTTCTTTTTAATACGCTGAACGCTATTTCTACTCTTATCCTTTTGAAAGAAAATGATACGGCGGAGGCTATGGTCTCGCGCTTAAGTGATTTCTTACGATACTCATTAGATAACGACCCCATAAAACGCGTTCCGCTAGGTCAAGAGATTAAGGCGCTAAGACTTTATCTCGAAATAGAAAAAGTGCGTTTTGATGACAGGTTAGACGTGCAGTGGGATATTGATGAAGGCTGCGAAAGTGCACTTGTACCGAGTATGATCCTGCAGCCAATTATTGAAAATTCAATAAAGCACGCCATATCTAAAATGGAAGATGGTGGTCGTATCTCAATAACGGCACGTACGTTTGGTAATGATTTATTGATGGACGTCGCTGATAACGGCCCGGGTGCAGATATTAAAGATGGCAACCTTAGCCGTGAAAATGGCGTGGGCTTGGCCAATATAAAAGAGCGTTTGCAATCCCTTTATCACCGTAATTTTGCATTCTCTATAGAACACAATCAGCCTTCTGGTGTGCGGGTTAGAATTCGCATACCCTATGAAGTTAAGGACGCATAACATGACAAAGCAAGTGATTAAAACCATTGTAGTAGACGACGAACCTTTAGCACGTCGAGGCCTTCGCGCTAGGTTGGAGCGTCATGATGATGTACAGGTTCTTGCAGAATGTCAAAATGGTCTTGAAGCGGTGAGCAGTATCTCTCAACACCGTCCAGACTTAGTATTTTTAGACATTCAAATGCCGGGTTTAAATGGCTTTCAAGTTATTCACAAGCTTCGTGAACTTAAGCAGCCTGTACCAATGATTGTTTTTGTGACGGCTTACGACAACTATGCTATCAAAGCCTTTGATATACACGCGCTTGATTATCTTTTAAAGCCGGCGGACGATGAGCGTCTTGGCGCGGCGTTAGACAAGGTGCGTGAATACTTCTCAACCCAGCATCAAGACGAACAGTCTCAAAAGTTGGTGAGCCTTGTGGCTGAACTCACGGGTGATGATTGCGAAGAAATTTTACGTAAACTCGCGAGCGGAGAGCCAGTTGAGACTAACCCTTACCCTGATGTTTTAGCAATTAAAGATGGTTCAGAAGTAACCCGTGTAAACGTGCAAGACATTCAGTGGATTGATGCGGCAGGCGATTATATGTGCGTACACGCCCTTGACGGCATGCATATAATGCGTAAAACGATGAAAGAGCTTGAGCAAGAGTTAAACCCCCAATTTTTCGTACGGGTACACCGCTCAGCTATAGCGAATATTCGCTTTGTTAAAAAGCTAGTCAGTCATATTAGTGGCGAGTACCACTTAATACTCCAAAACGATACAGAGCTTAAGGTAAGCCGCAGTCATCGAGATAAAGTGAAAGCGGCTATGAAAATGTAATCTAGCTTTATTGGTATTAACGGCTAAAGCGTTGTTTAAAACTAGACAACGCCTTTTCTGTTTGTGGTTTTAAGTAACAACCAAGCTCGCAGCTGTTTTGTTACAGGGTAAACCGTTAGTTCAATTGCTTGCTGTATCGCTCATTCATGAGCGTACGCATAGCATCAACACGCGCCTCGTCCAGGGGTTTGGTGTTTTCCCACGTTTTGGAAAGGGGGACAGTGACAGGGCGTTGATTTACTTCACCCACCATAATATTGGTAATGTCGCTACCTACTAAACTTATAGCAAATTCTCCTAGTGTCGTTGCGAGTAATCTGTCCTGAGCAACAGGCGAACCGCCACGTTGAACATGACCTAAGGTTACCGGCCTGACGTCGCTAATATCATGGTTCTGCAATGCATCAGTAAGGCCAGCTAAACCATTTGGCCACACATTTTCAGCAACGACAACGATGAAACTAACTGGCCCTTTTAACGCACGCTGGGCTTTAATCTGGGCAACAAGCTTTTCTATCTCTTTTTCAGCAGAATCGAAAAACTCCGGTACCACGACATAGTCAGCTGCAGATGAAAGCGCAGCATTCAATGCTAAAAAGCCTGCGTTTCTGCCCATGACTTCTATAAGAAAAATACGTTCGAATGCATCAGCAGTGTCGCGAACTTTATCGATAGAACTCATGGCCGTATCAATAGCAGTAAAATAGCCGATGGTTGCGTCTGTGCCGCTAATATCGTTATCTATCGTACCGGGTATCCCCAAAATTTGGCCGTCCCATTCTTTCTCTAGTTCAGCGGCACCACGAAACGAGCCATCGCCGCCAATCACAATAAGCGTATCAATCTCTGCCTTCATTAAGTTGTTAGCGGCTTTTTTAATTCCTTCTTGGCTTTTAAGCTCTTTACACCTTGCACTGTGTAGTATGGTACCGCCTTGTTGAATCAAGTTGTGAGTAGAGTCGAGTGAAAGGGGAATATACTCTTGTTGTAATAGTCCATTGTATCCATGCTTATAGCCAAGCAAAGTATAGTTCGCTTTCTGGCACGCAATAATTGCAGCACGTATACATGCATTCATACCTGGTGCATCGCCACCAGAGGTTAAAATTGCGACACGTTTTGACACATTAAAATCCTTCTTTTTACCAGCATAACAATTAAGGTAACGTTAAGGTAACAAGACGTAAAGTGAACATGTGTTTCGTAGGGAATTTAAATAACTCAAAGGAACAGTGCAGAACGAGTCTTGAGCGCTTGACTATTTACGTCTGCTTTTCAATTGAATTTATAAGTAAGCGAATTTACCGCAAATAGCGTAGTTAACAAAAAAGGATAAGTTATGCGTGTACTGTTAGTATTTATTTCTGTGGTGTTTCTTGCTTCATGCAGCTCCAAATTAGCCTACAACAACTTGGATTGGTGGGTTTACTGGTACATGGACGACTATATTGAACTTAAAGATGAGCAAGAAGAAAAGTTCGATGACTATCTACAAAACTGGCTACGCTGGCATAAAACCTCTGAACTTAAGCGTTACCAAGCTCAACTTATCGAAATTAAGCGTCAAATCAAAGAAGGCCGCTTAGATTCAAACTCTGTACAGGAGCATCTTGTAGGCGCAAGAGCGCATTGGGAAAGGGTGCGTGATGAAGTTAGCCCTGAGCTTGCACAAATTGCAAAAACACTTGATGACGAACAAGTTGTTACGCTTTTTGCTGCCCTTGAGAAAGATAACAAAGAGGAAGAAGAAGAGCGAAAAGAGGCGCTGGAAAAGTCTGAAGAAGAACGGTTAAAAGACCGTGTTGAGCGCATTGAGGAGACCATCAGTGAACGCATAGGCAAGCTAACTAGCGAACAAAAGCAGTTAGTGTCCACGTACGCGACCCAGTTTATTTCCACGGGGGGGGAATGGCTGACTTATCGCAGGAATATTCAAAATGCGGCACGAAAGCTATTTGTAACCCGTAAATTTAACGACAACTTCGAAGCAGAACTCGTTGACCTAATGCAAAACCCAGATAGCTATAAAAGTGATATTTACAAGCAAAGTAGCGCCCATAATATAACCGTTAGCGCTACGTTAATATCCGAACTTTTTACCACGCTAACAAACGAGCAGCGAGAGACCCTTGTCGAAAATATAGACGACCTGATTGATACCGTAGAGAACTTTAGAAACTAAATTTACTTTCTCAAAGTCACTCCAGTGCTAGAGCAAAGCTAAATTAAGGTTAGACTAAAGCTTGGCCCAAAGATAAAGGGCCAGGCATGTTTATATTAACTCATTTGGATTAGCTCAATGCTTATTGCCATCGCTGATCATCTTTCTAGCACGGGCGTCCGAATGTTTTATCATATCGCCTATCAGCGATGTCTCTGGCATATTTTTCCAGTACTTCTTCGGCATTTGATTTAACATCGCACTTGTCTTGATACGCGCAGGATTAAATATGTTGGCGTAATAGGTCAGCCAATATTTCTCAATGCGGTCATCGTCAGGCACTACGCTTGAATCGGGATTATCTTCTAAAACTAGTGTTTCGGTATCCCAATGAGCTGCGCGGTAGGGGGTTAAGATAGACCACCGCATATTCTTAAAACGGGTTTGGAAGAAGTTGAGTTTTATCTCTAGACTGAAATGCTCAGGTTCATACCAGGCGACAAAATGCTCTTGCCCCTCTAGGTTTATTTCTCTAAATCTTAGGAAGGCACTCATTTTGTAAGCGTCACGTTTTACCGCTTTCGCCATAGCGAAAAGCTGGATAACATCGTCGTCAGTTTTCATTTGAATAAGTTGCCTATTTTCATACACGACACGCCACAACACCCGGTAACAAAGCGCAAATCGATTATCATCGTTATGGCACAGGGCGTACTTTAAAAGTATCAGTGTAGATTTAGGAATATTAAGGTTACTTTGCGGCCTTTTGCTTTTGCATTGATCATCGCCACTGCCGAAGAGATCGTCTTGTACAGAATGAGCGCTCTGCCAAATAATATGTTCAGGGGGAATACGCTTGGCAATGCACTCTCGTGAGGCTTCCCGCCATTCATCAAAGCCAGGTATTGAAGTAATGGTAATGGTCTTCATATAAAGCTACCTTTTAGTCTACGGCTTAACATAGCTGCGTCTACAGCACACTCAAGCGCCAAATAGCTCAAACTGTTCAGGCTGTTTGAACTGAAGCTCGAAATTAGTACTGTCGAGTAAATGGATATCAGGGAAGTAATCTCCCACGCTGATAAAAGGCTTCAATTTTTTAAGGGGTAGCCGCATTTTAGTAAGGTCGACCCAGTTAAGCTTGGTATTACGCCTTATAGACAAAATCTTCTGTACCGTTCGGGCGCCAAGACCAGGAACGCGTAGCAGCATCTGTTTGTCAGCTTTGTTTAAATCAATAGGAAATAGATGACGGTTACGTAATGCCCACGCAAGCTTGGGATCGTAGTCCATATCTAACATGTCATCTTGCAAAATTTCATCTAAGCCGAAACCATAAAAGCGTAAGAGCCAGTCTGCCTGATACAGTCGGTGCTCTCGTATTAATGGTGCAGGTTTCAGCGGTAAAACTTCCGACGCATCAGGAATAGGGGAAAATGCCGAATAATAAACACGACGAAGTTTTTGATCGCTATAAAGCTTAACGCTTGTTCCTAAAATGGTTTTATCATTTGACCCGTCAGCACCTATAATCATTTGCGTAGACTGCCCTCCAGGTGCAAAACGGGGAGGGCGCTTGCCTGAAAATGTCTTGTCTAGTTTATGCTCTGCAATTTTTTCTTTTAGCGTATTCATCGAACCGTGAATACCGCCAAGATCTTTTTCTGGGGCGTACTTGTTTAGCGATGACTGTGTAGGCATTTCCACATTAATACTAAGCCTGTCTGCATAAAGACCTGCCTCAGCTTGTAATTCCGGCGACGCATTCGGGATAGTTTTAAGGTGAATATATCCCTTAAACCCATGGTCAAGACGTAATGATTTCGCAATACGAACCATGCTTTCCATGGTGATATCGGGTGAACCCACAATCCCCGAGCTTAAAAACAAGCCCTCAATGTAATTGCGCTTATAGAAATTTAGAGTTAAATCGACCGTTTCCTTAACCGTAAAGCGCGCCCGCTGAACATTGCTTGAAACCCTATTAATGCAATAATGACAATCATAGATACAGTAGTTTGTCATAAGGATCTTAAGCAGCGAAACACACCTTCCGTCGGGTGTGAAACTATGGCATATACCCGAACCACCGGTTAGTGAACCTATACCAGTCTTCTCGGATTTCCCTGCTTGTCGTTTACCTGCCGAACCACTCGCGCAAGATGCGTCGTACTTAGCCGCATCGGAGAGAATTTCTAGCTTTTGTATCAGTCTGTCGTGCATCGCAGATTTAACTTTCCTTTAAGCAATTACAGTCAAACAGCCTAGTAATTCTGTTACAAACACGACTAAACGTGTTTTGTAATCTAGGCTGAGAGTGAAAGTGTTATAGCATGTATATATATACAGTACAATTGCACTTGGTAAATGAAGGTGAAGATTTAATGTTGGCGGGATTGGCCCTATTCAGGATTGACACCGGTGAGTGACGGCGAAGACTATCTCGCTGTTAACCGATTAAAATAAGCTAAAGCTAAAACCCTATAAATTTAGATAGTTCATCTCGAATGTTGTCGTATTTTTCTTTATAGGTTTTTTTTAGAGGCATATCGTCGATAAGCTTAAACAGTCGTTTACACTCGTTTACTAACTTCACTTCGGCTTTATCTTCTTGTATCGCTATCTGAAGAAGACACTGAAGCAAGTTTAGTGCTACGCCTGTATTCACCGGGGCGAAACCTTGAGCGAGTGCAAATGAAGCTTTGGCGCGCTCATAGTCTTGCTGCTGATAGTGTTGAATACCCTCACGATTAAACTGCTGGTAGCTAGCAAGGCTTTTTTGTGCGCTTTGCGCTTGGGTCTCCAGCATCTTTGAACTGTTTTGGTCGAGTACCTCATCTCTAGCGCTAAGAATGGCGTTTAGCGCTAACGCGTCGTCAAATTCTCCGAGTTTGTACATAACGTTAATGCTATCTGGAATAAATGCAGTGGGTACCTCTGAGTATTTATCATCAAGTTGCGTTTGCGACTTGTTAAGATGACGCTTTGCATCGATAAGCTTTCCGTCAATCGCACTTATTCTTGCATTTATAATATTGCCAAAAATATCTACGTCGAAATCCCTATCCATTTTGTACAGGTACTCATCAAATTTACCCCGTTGTAACGTGAGTAACGCTTCTTGTTGATACTTATTACGCTGCTTTTTATCGTCCGCTGACTCAGCAACATCAAGCAAACTGCGTATCATGCCGCACCAATGCAAACTTTTCTTATGTACAGTGCGTTTTGATAAATCCCAAATTGCTTGGCTAGAGTTGGCTGCTAGCACTAAATCATCATTTTCCCGGCCAATTTCACAAGCCTTAAAGTGGCGAGGTAAAGAGAAGGGCGATAGTTTAATTGCCTCTTTAATTGAATCTAGGGCCTTTTCACCAGCTTCCAAGGCATGGTGCGCTTGCGCAAGAATATCGTGAGCATCAGCATTGAATCGGTTCCGTTTTAACGTTTTCTTGGCAATGGATATCGCTTTTTCATGTTCGTTCAACAGTAGATAGGTTCTTCCAATAGCTATCTGTGCCCATAGCACTGGCTTTCCGTCGATGTAATTTCTTAATACGTCCAGCGCCTTTCTAGGTTGAGCTATGCGCCAATAGAGCTCCACTAGCAATTGTTCACAATGACCTTTGTAATGACGAGGGGCTTCTAAAAGCGCTTCAATATGGTCTATGGCGCTGTTGTATTCACCTTGATCTATCAAGCTGAACGCTTGATGAAGAAATTGTCTTTTTTGCCACGCACGAACAATTCGAGATTTTAGCTGCACTTGTGAAAAAGGTTTTATTAGAAAGTCATCGGGGCGCCGCTCAATACTGCCAAGCACTACAGGGCGAGCGCTATCAGCACTGATAAGAACAAACACTGAAGTGGGGTTTATTAGCCTGCGCGTGCGCAACTCTTCTATCAGTTCATAGCCATTTTTGGTTTCGGCACCCAAATGTAAGTCGCAAATTACAATATCAAATTTGTGTTTTTTACACAGCGATACCGCTTGTTCAGCAGAAGACTTAGTCACGACATCAGACGCGCCCATTGAGTGCATTAGTCCTTTCAGAAGCAGAAGGAAAGGACGCTGGTCCTCAACAATCAATACTTGTTTGTTGCTAAATTGCATTTCGAATCCGTGAATAAACGCACTATCATAATTTGAAAGTATATCTAACTTTAGAAAATAAGCTTAAGAAAAACATTATCTTGCCGACAACATACGTATACATAACCAGCACTGTGTACGAATGTCACCAGATTTAGCCTCAGCAAGTGAACAAACAACACTAGATCCCAGTATTTACTGGGAGCGAAGTCGTGTACTTGCTCGTGCGTCATCGCAGGGAGCATTGTTCTCGTTATACCTTGCAATGCAGCAACATAGCGTAGCTGAACCCTTTGAAATTGAAGCTGCAACGTCAGACGCTGACGCCCGAAATAGTATTGAGGCACAACTCGCGGCATTAAATCACTACAGACGCCCTTCATTATCTGCCAGTGAAAGCGAGTGGGTAGATATGCGTGTGCATTCAAATTTGGTCGCAACAGACTACGAAGGCGCACGCCTGCATCTTAGTATGAAACCCGCACCGTTAGCTCAAACCGATGACGCAAAACGCATCCCGGATGACGTTGTAGACAACTGCAGTCTAGCGACGCAGAAACGCTTAAAAAGGCAATATGACAACGCCATAAAAGAAGATAATACGTTACTTTACGATATTATATCTTCGCAAGGCGAGCGTGATAACGGGATCTACTCTAGTTTTTAACGCTCAGTTTTGATATATTCCGCGCCGCATTTTTGCACTGGTCTTACGCTCCAATCAGCAAAGGTTAAAATATGTCTAAATATATTGTATGCGCAATGTATAAGTTTGTTGCGCTTGAAAACTTTAAAGAAATCCGCCAGCCGCTTCTAGAAACTATGGAAGCAAATGGTATCAAAGGTACGCTTCTTCTTGCCCACGAAGGCATTAACGGTACAGTTTCTGGTACCCGTGAAGGTATTGACGCATTGCTTGCTTATCTGAACAGTGATGAACGTATCAATCCAATCTCTTACAAAGAATCACTTCACGACGAACAGCCGTTCTATCGCACAAAGGTGAAACTTAAAAAAGAAATCGTGACTATGGGCGTTGAAGGTATCGACCCTCGCCAAACCGTAGGCACTTACGTCAAGCCTAAAGATTGGAATGCGCTTATAAGCGATCCTGATGTAACCGTAATTGACACCCGAAACGGTTATGAAATAGAAATTGGCACTTTCAAGAACGCCATTGACCCTAAAACTGATACGTTCCGCGAATTTCCAGAATACGTAGAGAAAGAACTCGACCCGTCAAAAAATAAAAAAGTGGCCATGTTCTGTACCGGCGGTATTCGCTGTGAAAAGTCGACAGCGTATTTGAAAGAGCAGGGGTTTGAAGAGGTTTACCACTTAGAAGGCGGTATATTACAGTATCTTGAAGATGTGCCGAAAGAAGAGTCTATGTGGGAAGGCGACTGCTTTGTATTCGATAATCGCGTTGCGGTAAACCACGACCTTGAGAAGAGTCACTATGAGCAGTGCTACGCGTGTCGACTTCCTATTACCGAAGAAGACAAGCAAAGCGATAAGTATGAGCCAGGCGTAAGCTGTCCACACTGCTTCGGTACTCACACGGACGATCAAATTGCTCGCTTTAGAGAACGTGAAAAGCAGGTACAACTAGCGAAAGAGCGTCAGCAAGAACACGTTGGCACCGAAGCGCGTTTGACAATGGAACAAAAGCGTCAGGAAAAAGCAGAAGCTCAACGTTTACGCGCACTTAAAGCAAAAGAAAATCAGGCGTAGACAGCTAGAAAGAAGGGCGTTACACTCGTGTTTATTGCAGTTGAAATAAGGAATGCGAGTGAGCACTCAACTTTCAGAATCTAAAATTGAAGAAATTAGAAAGGACTTCAGCTTTTTTGATCGTGATGGCAATGGCCAAATCGATTTACCTGAGTTCATCGAGCTTCTAACCGTAATCTCACCAAAGACTAAAGCTAGCCACGTACAAGAAGGCTTTAAGCTTATCGATAGTAACGACGATGGTTATATCGACTTCGAAGAGTTTTTGGAGTGGTGGCAAGAAGGATGGTGGGAGTACTAGGTTCTACTCAGTAATCCATACCATCGCTAGGTTTTGTGTATGCTCTATTGAGTGTTTCTGAAAAGCTTATAGCTACGCAAAAAGAAATCGTTAAAACGGGTGCTGTGTAAAGCACCCGTTTTTTTATGCTTGAATTTTGCGCTGGTATGAGTTGTCAAATTTAGTTTTAAATGTTTTTTGTTGGATGGCTGCTTTGAGCGTAAAGCGGACATTGGATATTTCTAACTCGCGAGACCGTTCCAGACAATAGGCGGACACTCGCTTGGATCAAATTTACTATTTCGTTCATCGGGTTGGCGACCGAATAGTTTACAGATATTGGTAATCGCGTATTATTTTGAGGGGACAAAAAAAGAGTAACAGGGAATGTTTATGAAAAAATTAGTAATGTCGTTAACGATATTCCTTTTTGCTTTGGTCTGCGCATTTGCATTACTGCTCTCCATACAATATTCACCAACGTATGTTTTTCGTTTAGTAACAATGCATGTTGCAGATATTAACGATTATCAATTCTTCCCTAAGCGTTCGATTGAAGAAAGTAATTCACCATCAAACTTCCAATCCAAATCCAAAGAGCAATATATTGAGTCGCTATTTGACAGACGACTAGAAGTATCTGGTTTTGATTCTTTCGACGACTGGGCTTTGAAGTCTCAAACTACGTCTCTTATCGTCATTCGTAACGACGAAATTCTCTACGAGAAATACTTTAATGGTTTTTCAAAGGAATCCTATTTTCACTCTCAATCAATGGCTAAGTCATTTATATCGTTTTTAATTAAGGTAGCGATAGATGAAGGCGTTATCGAAAGTGTTGATGACTCAATTGTAAAATACATACCGTTTTTAGCTGAGCGAGACTTTAGGTTTAATAGCATTACTATTCGCCATTTATTGGAAATGAGATCAGGATTGAAATATACGGCTCACTATATACCTTTTACCAATATTCATTCACCTTGGCACGACGAGGCTATTGGGTATTATCACAATCATATGCGAGATAGGCTGCTCAACGATATCGAAGTTGAAAATGACCCCGGAGAGCTTTTCGAATACAACAATTACAATACAAGTTTTCTAGGGATAATTATTGAAAATGCTACGGGTAAAACCGTTTCCAATTACCTAGAAGAAAAATTATGGCAACAAATTATGGAATACGATGCATATTTCTCACTAGACAGCAGGGAGTCTGGTTTTGAATACATGCCGAGCCGATTGGTAGCTAGAGCTATTGATTACGCGAGGTTTGGTATGTTGTATCTTAATAAAGGCGAGTGGCAGAGAAAGCAGTTAGTATCAGCGTCGTGGGTAAAGCAAAGCCTTTCTGAAATTTCTAACTCTTCGCCGGACATCTATCCAGACTGGTTCAATAGCAATAATTGTGAGAGAACATATTACAGTTTTCATTGGTGGGGCCATGTTAATTGCGATGGCACAAAGCAGTTTTTTGCAACTGGTAATCTTGGTCAAAATATCTACGTCATACCAGACTTGAAAATAGTAATAGTTCATACGGGAAATTCGCTAAAATATTACGGTGATCAGGATATGTGGCACATTGCTAAACTGTTAAGAAAAGATCTAATTAAGTAAAACAAAGATAACTGGAATGGCTTAGCATTCCTTTTCAGAGACGGCGATGTGTACGTAGCTGCCACTCACGAAATGAATTACCACCGTCCGCTCATGGCACAAACCAGAAGTAGCTAGTCAGTAATCTGTTCGTCCGTATTTTGTCCGAAGCAGAATTGCGCAAAAATTATGTTAAATGTCTGCTGTATGCTAATAATTGCTAACAGATACGAGGGTTGGCTAATTTTTTTAATTTATCCATAGCTGCCAATTTGTTTATATACTGGGTTTTCTCAGTCGTGCTCTCTACCGTAATATCTAGTGAGATGCAATGTACCCTTACACCGACTGACGCCCCAACCTTAGGAGCATGGACAGTGGGTATTACCTCAAACACTAAATCATTTTTATCCATAAGGTTCTTCATACAAATATAGTTAATTAACAGTGTATTTATAATTCTGTATCTTCATCTCTCAGGATCATAATGCGATGCCTTATTAAGCGTTCTATACTTTGTTTGTGCTCAGCATCCATAAACGATACAGACACGATTGGTATCGCTTTCTCGATTCCCTTTAATAAGTCATCAAGTAGTTTCACAGCCACCTGCATTTTCAAACCAATCTCTTCTCCTAATCTAATGAAGTCTTGCCTATCATACTGCCCATATTTTCGATCAAAGCCAGTATCAATATCTTCATCATTATCGCTTTCTTGTGACGTCAAGAGTGGAAGGGCCATATAGGAACTGAGAAAGTATTCACCATAAGGCTCGACTGATACAACGTCATAAACGGAAGATAACGTCGGAAGTGCACCATTACTTGTATACAAGAGAGAGAAATTTCTTAAATGGTGATCGTTGTTTCCAACGACGTAGCTGAAGATAACACGACGATAAAATTCAGCATATTCTTGTAACGCTTTTAGGTTTTTCGCGATAAAAGCGCCAGCTTTGGAATAACTTACGGCTTGTGAACCATCAATATTGCCGAACTTGTTATCAACGCCCATTGCGCTATCCAGTTGCTCTTGGTGAAGTCTAATACCATTTTCACGATCATAGCGCTTTATGATGAATGCTAACTCACCGTTATTAAGTTGGATAAGGCCGAAGGGAGGAACCGGAAATTTACAGATGCTCGCCAGTGTCATAATAGCGTGCTCATTTTCTGCCAGATTTGGAAATTGAGCGGGTGATGGCTTAATAATGAACGTCCCGTTCTCTTTTACCAGTACAAGCTTGTCGTCAATGACCGTCGCTGACATTTTAGGCTGAAACCCAGAGATGCTCATCTTACCGTTATGTGACGTCGGATAGGATTCTAAATCCTTCCTATCAAAATCTACAATTGGCGATACCTTTAACGTCCCAAAAAGGTGACGTACACCGGAATCAGAAAACCCATCATATTTCGAGCTCTTGGGTAGCTTTTTAAGTGTTATCTTACAGTTATTCATTTTCTTCAATAGACTTTATAGCTACAGCTCCGAGCAAGTCTTCACCGTTATTTACAAGAAGCGAAAATTCATCACGCTCGTCGATTCTTTGTGCACGAGCATACTGCTTTAAAAGCCAACCTTCAGGTAGTAGAGACTTAAAAAAAGGGAAAAGCGTGTCAGATTCATAAAGCGATGCACGTAAAGGTAAAGACAACGACAGTGGAGGACCAAAGTAATCGCTTTTATATTTAAACGAGTAACCCTTTGGATGCTTCTTTAAAATACCGACGTGCACATCATATAAGAAGACTTCAGCGCTTAGCTCGCCCATAGCGACATTCCCAATGTGTCTAGAAAGCTTTCTATAGTGGATAGTTTTGCACTCATAAATGCATCTTTATCCTTAAAGAGTTTTCTGACGGTATTAGGGTGTAGGCCGCTCTGCATAGCAATGAGCTCTACATCTATAGTGCTTGTACAAAGCGCATTGACACGAGTAAATGTCTCTTCAATCGACAGGTAATTGGCGCTTTCTGGCTGAGAAGCCTTACTTAACTCGCGCAATTCATCTGATATCTGAGCTAAGCGCTCTGATACGCGGCTAGCATTATTTGATTCACTCATTTAACACCCTAGTGTTATTTTAACCACCTATATAGGCAACATATAACACTAAACTGTTACTGTAAAGCTATAATCACATTGCAGAGTTAAAATTTCCAGAGAAAAGCAGAATATTAACTCTATAATGTAATTTCATTTGTATTGTAGAGCAGGAAAATAATAAAGGCTTTGATAAATGAAAAGCCAGGCTTGTCGCGATAATGTCGATGATATGTTTATGGTTACAGCAGCACTGGCTAAATATAGCGCCTCCTGAACGTACGTAACTGCCACTAGAGAGATGAGTTACCACCGGCAGTTTTTGGCACAACTCGGATGTTTGATGCCTAGCCCCTAAAAGTCTGGTGTTTGTCGTTAACAGAGTTTTAAATCGCGACAGAAGAGCCTATGACTAAACTATGTAAGCTATCCAGTAAAAGCTACCCAGTAAAAGCTACCAGTCTGCACTATATTTTTTATTAGCTTTTGCTGCCTCAACTTCTAGTGGTGCTTGGTCGTAGCCGTACTCAGCCATATCGAAGAAATGTTGAGTAACAACCTCGTCTAAGCTAGCTCTTTCAATTTGTAACACGTGGACCAACTCATGGGCTAATTTTGGTCTATTAAGTACAAAGTCTTTACGCGCGTAAATTGAATAACCAAAGACTTGTGCGTTGTTAATGATACCTTCGCCGACGAGACCAACTGCTTCACCGAATACTTTCAAAGCAAAGTTTTCATAGGGATAGGGTACTGTGTCAACGTATACAATTCTTACTTTATCGGGGTGTTTAACACCTATTTTTGATGCGAGTAATCTTTCCTGTTCGTTCAGCGGTACGCCAACTTCAAGCCCTTTCTGATCGATTTCATGCGCCCATTCAATGTATTGAGGCAATAATACACTCGCAATTATCTTTTCATAGAAAAGTACGGAAACAATGAGTACAGCAACGAGTAATATTAAGAAGAGTCTTAATGCTTTCATATCTATAAAATCCGTTTTAAAGAAACGCTTTAAAGGTAGTTAGGTCAACTAATAAGGCTACAGGATAACCTCACGCGATAAATGCAAATTAAAGCATGTGTTGCGAAGCGATGATAGAGAAAGTATGTAAGAGAATGTTCGGTAAGAATAAATGAAGTGATGACCGCCGCTTTTAACGCTAGTCCGTGATAATTAGCGGCGGATTAGTATTAACTATTAAATGTTTTTTATTCGTCGTCGTCAGACAGAGTGTTTCTAGGTTTACGCTTCACAGGAACCATACCGATATCTTCTCCAGACATGGTATCGACACGCTTTTTAGTGCCAGGTTTTGCTGGTTTCGCGACACGCTTTTTACCATTTTTCGCATTTGATTTTTTCGACACCTTTTTCTTGGGCGTAAAACCTTTGAAAGACGCCGAAAATTCGTCGTGCGGTGAACACTCTAATGCATATTGAAGGTGATTCTTAAGCCCTTCGAAACTGTTCCAATCACGCGGGCCAATTAATGAGAATGCTTCGCCTTTTTGCCCAGCACGGCCTGTACGGCCGATGCGGTGAATATACTCATCGGCGTTTTTGGGAAGGTCAAAGTTAACCACCAAACCTACTTTTGATAGATCTAGTCCGCGAGAGGCGAGGTCGGTAGTGACCAGAATACTATGCTGTCCACGCGCAAATGCACTCATTACCGCTGCGCGTTGGCTTTGTAGCATATCACCACGAAGCGCAATAGCCTCTAAGTTCTTTTCGTTTAGCAACGCAGCAATTCTGTCGGTATCTTCACGGGTAGCAGTAAATACGATAGCTTGGTTGTACGCACGATCGGCCAGTTCAAACTGTAAGATTTGGTCTTTGTTATCAACATTGTCTGCAAAGAAGCACTTCTGTTCGATATCGCCATGCTCTGCAGTTGAGTCTCCTACGGCTACGCGAACAGCGCCTTTGGTCAACTGCGTTGTCATATGCTTAAGCTCAATATTATCGAGTGTGGCAGAAAACAGCATGGTTTGGCGTTTTCTGTGATCAGCATAGTCGTTAATCATTTTAAGCTGAGCAGAGAAGCCTAAATCTAACATACGGTCGGCTTCATCAAAGATCAGCAGCTCTAAACCATTCAAATACACACTTTTATCTAATAGGTGGTCAGCTACACGACCAGCTGTGCCTACAATAATGTGAGGATTACGACGAAGTGCTTTAACTTGGTCGTTGTAGTTTTCACCGCCCACAACTAGTGAGCAAGTAAGGTTTAAACCTGTACACATTGACTTGGCTTCAATGAAAACTTGTTTAGCGAGTTCACGGGTAGGCGCAAGAATAAGTGCACGAGGGTCTTGTCTACTTAACGCTTTTTGCGACATTAGCCGATTTATAGCAGGTACTAAAAAAGCGAAAGTTTTACCTGACCCTGTTTTTGAAGACGCGATGATATCCTTACCTTGAATAGCGGGAAGCATAGTGCGTTCTTGAATTTCGGTTAGCGTCGAAATGTTTTTCGTTTCAAGCTTTGAAATAATTTTATGATGGACAGGTAAATCAGTAACTAGCAAGAAAGGTGAGCCTTTTTAAAAATAACGTTCGCGCGCATTATCCCTCAATGCACCGTTTATTAAAAGGCTTATTGCCTTGTTAGCTTTAAACTTGACTATGTGACGCGATTCACAACCAATCGCTTCTGTATTGGGGAGCAGTAATTTGAAAAAACAGACACAAAGCCGGGATGGCTTTTGAGTTGCGCTTACCGATAAACAAAATAAGTGTTACCTAGTAAGCGCTATTTATTAAAGAGAAATGATTGAGCGTCGTACGTACTTGTTGAAAGTACTAAAACTGCATCTCTGGCACATCCTCTGGCACAACAAGCTTTCCACCGGTTTTCTCTTTTATTTCGTCTACGCTCACGCCTGGTGCACGCTCCTGCAGAACAAACGCGCCGTCTTCAACGCTCAGAACTGCTAAGTCGGTAATTATACGTGTGATACAGTTCACACCAGTTAAGGGCAATGTACATTCGCTTAGCAATTTGGGGTTACCGCGTTTATCAGTATGAGTCATGGTAACTATGATGTTTTTCGCACCAGCAACAAGATCCATAGCGCCGCCCATACCTTTGACCAGTTTACCCGGTATCATCCATGAGGCAATATTTCCAGATACATCAACCTCAAACGCACCTAACACAGTAAAATCTACGTGTCCGCCGCGGATCATGGCAAAGCTCTCGGCACTATTAAAGATTGACGCTCCGGTAATGGCCGTTACTGTTTCTTTACCCGCGTTTATCATGTCTGCGTCTACTTCACTTTCTGTAGGATAACGCCCCATTCCTAAAAGGCCATTTTCCGACTGCAGCATAACGCTAATATCATCAGGTACGTAATTAGCTGCAAGGGTAGGGATCCCTATGCCTAAATTCACGTAATCACCATCCTTAAACTCTTGGGCTACGCGCATTGCAATCTGTTCTCTACTAAGCATTACACTGACTCCTTGCTAACTACACGACGTTCTATACGCTTTTCAAATGAACCTTTAATAACGCGATTCACATAGATACCTGGTGTATGGATTTCGCTAGGACTAAGCTCGCCAGGTTCTACAATTTCTTCAGCCTCTACAACAGTGATCTTGCCAGCGGTTGCTGCCATAGGATTAAAATTCTGTGCAGTGTGCCGATAAACGCAGTTACCGTAGGTATCAGCTTTCCATGCTTTAACAATTGCAAAGTCACCAGTGATAGCAGGCTCGAGGATGTAAGGGCGTCCATCAAACTCTTTGACTTCTTTACCTTCGCCAACGGGCGTGCCGTAGCCCGTAGCGGTGTAAAATGCTGGAATGCCAGCGCCACCTGCTCGCATTTTTTCGGCGAGTGTGCCTTGTGGAGTTAGTTCAACTTCTAATTCTCCATTGAGTAATTGCTTTTCAAACAGCGCATTTTCACCAACATAGGAAGACACCATCTTTGCGATTTGTTTATCTTCTAGTAAAAGGCCTAACCCAAAACCATCAACACCACAGTTATTTGAAACTACAGTAAGGCCAGACACGCCCATTTCCTTGATTTGGCTGATTAGTCCTTCTGGTATTCCACAAAGACCAAAACCACCAGCAATGACCGTCATTCCGTCTTCAAGCCCTGACATTGCTTCATCGTACGAGGATACAACTTTATTAAACCCTGCCATTTTTATCTCCAATACTTTTGTTAAAAATAAGTATCAGCATTGTTGCAAGATATGTAAAATCGAATTAATCTTTCAATTAATAGATATTATTTATTAATAAGTCGTTAAGGTCTGCGTTTATGGATGTCTCATACCGCCAAGTAAAGGCGTTTGTAGAAGTGGCAAAGTCCTCAACCTTTGCCGAAGCTGCGGTGAACCTGCACATAACCCAGCCGGCTTTGTCTTCTGCAATAAAAAAAATGGAAGAGCAATTAGGCGGTAAGTTGTTCCAGCGTAATACCCGGAATGTCAGCTTAACACCTGAAGGTGAGGTACTTTTTCCAAACGCTCTGCGTTTGTTACACGACTGGGATAATACCTTTTCGGACATGCAAAACCTATTTGCGATGGCCAAGGGGCAACTCACCGTTTGTGCAATGCCGTCATTCGCTGAATCGCACCTGCCAAATATTTTATCGATATTTCATCAACGCATTCCGAATGTGAACCTACGGATTGTAGATGTTGTCATGGAGCAGGTTATTTATGAAGTAACAACCGGCCGAAGTGAGATAGGATTCTCCTTTGAGCCAGAACGAAAAGACGGCTTAGTCTTTACGAGTCTTTTTACCGATGAATTTGTTGTGGTGGCGAATAAAGCACTATTACCTACTTCAAACGAAGCACTGAAATGGGAGGATTGCCTTCGTTTTCCCTTAGTAATGATGAACCGAGGATCCGCCGTACGTTACTGGACGGAGTCTAAACTCGAACAATACGGCGACTTGCATATTGTTGCAGAAACAGGTCAGCTCTCTACGCTTGGAAAACTTATACAAAACGGGTTAGGCATATCTGTTATGCCAGCTATTTGTAAAGATCAAATGGAGGGGCTTGGTCTTGTAGCCCAACGAATAAGCGATGAACCCTTGGTGAAGAATATAGGAATAATAAAAAACGCGAGAAAAGGGTTATCGCTGCCAGCTCAATCCATGTGGGACTTGGCACTTGCGCATTATGCTTGAATCAAATAATGCGCAAAGTAAATTGCTAGTAGAGGTATACTACCACTTCTTTTTAGGGGCGAATAACTCGTCCAACTCGTCTCGTTCTTCTTCCTGCTTTTTAGCGCGATCTTGTTCATTCACACTCTTAAGATTACTTTGAATATCGTTTAGCCACTCGTTTAGTGTGGAAAGCTTAGACGTAGAGTACTCGTCCTGCGGGTTTTGGTTCTCCAGCGCTGTCTTAGCTTTTTCAAAATATTGCCTTGCTGAGCCTAGCATATTGGTTTGTAGTGCAGCGCGACCGCGCTTGATTAGGGTTTCAACGTTTACTTTTAATTGCAAACGCTCTAGCTGTTTATCTTCGTCCATAAACACTTTTGAGTCGATTTGCCCTTTGCTATGTTCAGAGCGGAGTACAATACGTAGTTTTTTAACTGCTTGGATGTACTGAATTATCATTTTATCGTTGTCAGGCAACGAAAATTCAGAAGTGCCAGTCGAATTGTCTGACAGTGCGGCTGCAGTTGATTGCTCGCTACTCGCTATTCTTTGCTTTAATTCTGAAGTGCTCGATAGTTCATTCATGGCTTTGAGCGCATTAAGAATTCGGTTGTGAAGAATCCCCATCAAGCGAGAAGAAACTGGCATGTTTAAACAAGCAGATAAAACGTTCTCGGTTTCATCGACAATTGTTCGCTGCTTAGCAAGCTCGGTACGACGCTCTGCCTCTTGTTTTTGACGATGCTGTTGAATTGCGTTTATGAAAATAGCGGCAATGAGCAAAACAACAATCAAAATAATAATAATCACGTACATGCGTGTGTTTCCGTCTGTTTTTATATCTTATAACGTCAGTTTTTATTAACCGCGAGCGTTACTTTTTGAATTATCTATTGTTATCGGACAATCTTACGGTATTTTTACTTCAAATACACTCCCGCCTAAACTTCCCCCGTTAGAAAGGCTTATGGTTCCCTTTCTATCACCTTGAGAATGCGCGCTTGCAATGAGTTTAGCAAAAAACAGCCCTAGCCCCGTTCTCCCTTGGCTTAATTCAAAATCACATAACTCTTCATGGCTTTTTGATAGCATTGCTTCTGGGTAGCCGCTACCGTCATCTTCTACTTTTAAAATCATAAACTCGTCATCGCCAATAGAGGCCGTAACTAGTATCTTGGACGTACCGTAGCGCATTGCATTAATGATCACATCGTTCAAAAGTAAATAGATTAATTCACTGTCTAAATACCAGCTCAGGTCTTCTTCAATATCAATAGTAATTTCTATACTTTTTTGTGATACGTAGAGTGCGTTAGAGCCAACCACATCTTCCACTAAATCTTTGACAAAACTTTCATCAACGGTAATGGGAAGACTTTCTAATTCGGCTCTATATAGAGAAAGTACTTGGACAAGGTTGGTGTTTAGCCTTGATGCTTCATAATGGACGCTAGCTACTTGCTCCCTTGCCTCGGTGTTTTGTGGCGAAAGGGAGTCGCTCAGTGTTTCGATAGATTGAATTAAAAGAAATAATGAATTCTTCATATCGTGCACAGCGGCAGCCAATACCGATGAAAAATCAATTGTGGATGTAACTTGTTTGCTACTGCTCATTGTCAATCAAACGCCGTGCGACTTTTTGCCCTAAACATACTGTAGAAGAATTTAGAAAATGAAGGACAAATTAAGCGTAAATTTGTGAAAAAATGAAATAAATTCAACTTTATAATGCTAATTTAGTAATAGCAACTAGTAAAAAACGGTGGTTTTGGTTATAACGGAGGGAGTAAAGTGTCAGTCTATCCCATAACGCGGTGTAAAATATGAAGCTACAGCAACTACGATATATCGTAGAAGTCCTCAATAATAATTTGAATGTGTCTGCAACGGCAGAAAGTTTGTATACCTCGCAGCCAGGTATAAGCAAGCAAGTGCGCATGCTAGAAGATGAGTTAGGCGTTCAAATATTTGGGCGTAGCGGTAAACACCTTACTCATGTAACCGACGCGGGTAACGATGTAATTAATATTGCTCGCGAAATTCTTGCGAAAGTAGAAAGCATTAAGGCCGTTGCAAGAGAACACACGCTTCCCGACCAAGGCAAGTTGAATATAGCTACCACTCACACCCAGGCACGCTATGCGCTTCCGGACGTAATTCAAGGCTTTATGACAAAGTACCCTAAGGTTTCATTGCACATGCACCAAGGTACGCCTTCTCAAATTAGCGACCTTGCCGCTAAAGGTGAAGCTGACTTCGCTATCGCCACTGAAGCGCTTCATTTGTATAACGACTTAGTTATGCTGCCTTGTTATCACTGGAATCGAAGCGTCATTGTGAATAAAGACCATCCACTTTCCAAAAAAGGCACGATAGATATCTCAGATATTGCAAAGTATCCGTTAGTGACTTACGTGTTTGGGTTTACAGGGCGCTCGGAATTAGATCAAGCTTTTGAAAGAGCAGGTTTAACACCAAAAATTGTATTCACTGCTACAGACGCTGACGTGATCAAAACTTACGTGCGCTTAGGGGTAGGCATTGGTGTAATCGCCTCAATGGCCGTGAGTGAAGAGTTAGACGATGACTTAGTGAAAATAGACGCGAGCCACTTATTTGATTACAGCACCACGAAAATTGGCTTCAGAAAAGGTTCATTCCTTAGAAGTTACATGTATGACTTCATTGAACGTTTCGCACCACACCTCACTAAAGACAAGGTGGAAAAAGCTATGATGCTGAAAAATAATGAAGAAGTTGAAAAAATGTTTAAGGGCGTAACGCTACCAGTGAAGTAGGGGCGTTAAAAATGAGTATGATTGAAAAAGGGGCTGTCGCCCCTTTTTTGTTTTTAATCTTTGTTCACAATGCGCTGACAATTAACACTCGATGATATTAACCGCGAGGCCGCCCCTGGCTGTTTCTTTATATTTTGTTTTCATATCATTACCTGTGTCTCGCATGGTCTTAATCACTTTATCTAACGACACTTTTTGTTCACCCGTGCCTCGTAGCGCAAGGCGTGAGGCATTAATTGCTTTTATTGCCCCCATGGCGTTGCGCTCAATGCATGGAACTTGAACAAGGCCACCCACAGGGTCACAAGTCAATCCAAGGTTGTGCTCCATGCCGATTTCAGCAGCATTTTCTACTGATGCCGCTGTACCACCCATTATTTCCGCAAGGGCACCAGCAGCCATTGAACACGCAACACCTACTTCTCCTTGGCAACCCACTTCAGCACCCGAAATCGATGCATTCTCTTTATATAATATGCCAATAGCCCCTGCAGTAAGAAGAAAGCGGCTGGCTACTTCTTCATCTACAGGACGAATAAATTTATCTACGTACTGCAGTACTGCGGGAATAATACCTGCAGCACCATTTGTAGGCGCAGTTACGACGCGCCCCCCAGCTGCATTTTCTTCATTCACTGCCAGAGCAAAAAGGTTTACCCAGTCCATGGTTTGCATGGGGTCATTCGTATGCTCGGTCTGCAGACGACGATAAAGAGCAGGGGCACGACGCACTACCTTTAAGCCACCAGGTAAAATGCCTTCGCTTTCAATACCACGCTGAATACAGGCTTTCATCACAAGCCAAATATGATGTAGCTGCTGCTTTACTTCGTGTTTCGGCCTAAATGTGGTTTCATTACGCAACATCAATGAGCTGATACTCAAACCATTGTTTTTACACAAAGCCAGTAATTCTTCGGCTGTTTTGAAAGGAAAGGGAACCGATGCTTGTAGGCTAGCTGCATGGGCCTTTGTAGCATCAAAATCTTCATCTTTGATGATAAAGCCGCCACCGATGCTGTAATAGGTTTGCTCTTTTACTAACTCATTTTTTGAGTAAGCATAAAAAGTCAGCGCATTTGCGTGCTTTGGCAATGTTTTACGTCGATGAAAAACAATGGCGTTTTTGTTAGGGAAACGAATAAGTTTCTTGCCGTTTAGGCACAATGCCTCGGTGTTACGTATTTCTTCAAGTTTGCTGTCAATGGTATCAACGTCCACAACGTCTGGGATTTCGCCTAACAATCCTAAGATTACGGCTTTCCCAGTACCATGGCCGATACCTGTTTGACCTAGTGACCCAAACAGTTCAACTTTTACACTATCAACCGAATCAAAAAGCGCAGTGTCTAGCGCTAACTCAGAAACAAACTCGGCTCCTGCTTTCATTGGGCCTACGGTGTGAGAGCTTGATGGGCCGATACCCACGCTGAACATATCAAATACACTGATCATAAACATTCATAAATTAAAACTAAGTAATATTGTGATCATGCATCCACCACACTAAAAGCTCAATACAGAAAAGCTAATAGAGGGATTAGTTTTGCTAATAGGCTGTAAAGATTAATTTATAGCTTCTTGAGTGACAGCTAAAATCTAGGCTATCAAGGGTGAATATGATGGGAGAGGTTTCGCAGCATAGCCGCCGTTGCTCCCCAAATCATGCGGTGTTGCCAAGGTATAAAATAAATAGGAAAAGTTTTCTTATGGCGATGGGTGTTATGGACGAGGTGATTTTTTCTATCAAGCACATGGGCAAGCGGTACTTCAAAAGCGCTCTCTACTTCATTTTTGTCAATAACAGGCGTGAAATCGGGTTTTACGAAGCCCACAACGGGCGCAATTTCATAGCCACTGATCGTGCGGTATTTTGGCAGCATGCCGATAACATCTACGTGAGTAGACGGAAGGCCTACTTCTTCTTGCGCCTCGCGAAGCGCAGCGTCAAAGAAAGATTTGTCGGTGTCGTCAACAGCTCCACCCGGAAAGCTAATTTGGCCGGGGTGATGTTTTAGATGGTGTGCACGCTCAGTTAGTAATAGCTGTAGAGAGTTGCCATAATCTATCAAGGGTATTAACACCGCAGCGGGCCGCCCTTTTTTCTTCAAAGGAAAGTCTGGCTCGGTACGAGTCAGCCTAAAGTGATGAAATTGTGATAAAAATTCGCTTCTCTTCATAGATACTTTTACTCGAAAACTACATACATAGCGCAGTTCGCTACAGTGAGCGCGATTAAAACTGTGTTTTTACTGGTTCATCGATGCTAATACAGGCAGTATTTTTGAGACCTTATCAAGGGTTTCCTGATATTCATCGCTAGGAACGGAATCTAGCACAATACCACCGCCTGCCCAGCAATGTAATTTATTATTCTCTGCCAAAACCGTTCGTATACAGATACTTGAATCCATATCTTCTCGATACCCCATATAAAACACACTACCGCAATATATATGTCGGCGATGGGGTTCTAGTTCATCAATCACTTCCATAGCACGAATTTTAGGCGCACCGGTTATCGAACCACCTGGGAAAGCCGAAGCTAGAAGCTCTAAAGGCGATGAAGCGTCGTTTAATTCGCCCGTTACGGTACTAACTAAATGATGTACTGCTTCATAACTTTCAAGTGCAAACAGTGCCGGCACCTTTACAGAATGAGGCTTACAGTGTTTTGAAACATCGTTGCGAAGCAGATCTACAATCATAAGGTTTTCTGCACGATCTTTCTCTGCACAAAGCAAGCTCTGCGCACTGGCTTTGTCTTTTTCCATGTCGCTGAAGCGGGGGCGAGTACCCTTAATAGGTTTAGTTTCTACAACGCCGTTTTTTACACGCAAAAAACGTTCGGGTGAAATAGATGCAATGCAGCCTTGTGCAAGATTGTAATAGGCAGAGAAGGGCGCTTGATTCTGATTTCGTAACTCACAATAGGCCTGCCATATGTTACCTTCAAAGTCTGCACTAAATCGCTGTGCCATATTTACCTGATAACAATCGCCTGCTCTCAAGTATGCGTGAATTTTATCTAAACACACTTCATAGGCGCTTTTTGTCAGGTTAGATTTAAAGGGCGATGTGAGCTTAAAATTATCCGATGTTAAAGCTTGCTCAGACATATTAAATACCTTGGATAGCGGCCGATTGTCCGCGCAGCAATAGTAAATATATCCGGTTTGGGTGTCTTCAATAAGTGAACTCAAGTAAAGGCCAACACTGAAGTCTGGTGAACTGTAATCGTTTTTAGCCATACTGGGTAACACTTCGTAGAATCGACCAGTGTCATATCCAGCCATTCCAGCTACACCAACAATAAAAGGTAGGTGGGAAGTGTCAAAATCAGCTCTCACCTCAACAGACTGAAACTTAGCATGCAAATGCGCTTGAACAGCTTCGAAAGGTCGCATGTTAAGTGGTTGGCGCGATGCGGTGTGTAAATTTACTAGTTCTGTAACTTTACCTTTCGCCTCAATAACAGCTGTGGGTGAAAAAGCCATTATATTAAACCGGCCCTCACTCTTAGATGAACCTGAAGTATCTAATAAAATTGAATAGGGCTGGGCAGATATTTGTCCGAATAACCTATTAAAAACGCTAGCCTTATCGCAATCTAGCGCAAATTCGTCGGCTAATTCCTGTTGGGTAAAACGGTTAACATAAATATTGATAGTATCTGCGTGTGGCATAGGTTTTTCTGTACTTCTTATCATCTAGGCCGTCAGGTGCTAAAAGCGCAAAAAGAGCAGCCTCCTATTTGTAACTGGAACTTGCGAACAAGCGTATTTCTTGCCGCTTCTACAACGCTTTCTAATGCTTCTATATAATATAGCGTGTAAAAATATCTGGAATTAACCCCAAGCACATTGTTTTGCATGGTGCGATGTCTTGAGATGCGCTAGTATACGCTTTTTTAGCTAGCTAAGACCACGAAAGCCAAATAAAAAGAGGATGTCATGACCGTTATCCGTCAACAAGACTTCATTGACAGCATTGAAGATGCCCTGCAGTTTATTTCTTACTATCACCCACTTGACTACGTTAAGGCCGTAGAAGAGGCGTACAACAAAGAGAAGAGCCAAGCCGCAAAAGATGCGATGGCACAGATTCTGATCAACTCGCGTATGTCTGCCGAAGGAAAGCGTCCTTTGTGTCAAGACACAGGTATTGTGACCTGTTTCGTTAAAGTGGGTATGGGCGTTACATGGGACAAAACTGACATGACCGTTCAAGAAATGGTCGATGAAGGTACCCGTCGCGCTTATCTTAACCCTGACAACCCGCTTCGTGCATCTATTGTAGCTGACCCAGCTGGTGCGCGTAAAAACACGAAAGATAACACACCATCTGTTGTTCACATCGACATGGTTGCGGGTGAAAAGATTGAAGTAATGATCGCAGCAAAAGGTGGCGGTTCAGAGAATAAATCTAAAATGGTTATGCTAAACCCAAGTGATGATATCGCTGACTGGGTTGTTAAAACCTTGCCTACAATGGGTGCAGGATGGTGTCCTCCCGGCATGCTGGGTATAGGTATTGGCGGTACAGCTGAAAAAGCTGCGGTACTTGCTAAAGAAAGCCTAATGGACCCAGTAGATATTCAAGAGCTTATTGAACGAGGTCCACAAACTACTGACGAAAAACTTCGCTTAGAAATTTTTGACCGAGTTAACAAACTGGGTATCGGCGCACAAGGCTTAGGCGGCTTAACGACCGTTGTTGACGTTAAAATTAAGTCTTTGCCTACACATGCTGCATCAAAGCCAGTGGCTATGATACCTAACTGTGCTGCAACACGTCACGCACACTTTTATTTAGACGGATCAGGTCCAGCAGAACTTACACCGCCTAAGCTTGAAGATTGGCCAGAAGTAACGTGGGAAGTGAGTGAAAACACTCGCCGCGTGAATCTTGATGAAGTGACCAAAGAAGACATCCAAGAGTGGAAAGTAGGCGAAACGGTATTACTATCAGGTAAAATGCTCACTGGCCGTGATGCCGCACACAAACGCATTCAAACCATGATGGAAAATGGTGAAGGTCTTCCTGAGGGCGTTGACCTAACCAATCGCTTTATCTATTACGTGGGTCCAGTTGACGCCGTGGGTGACGAAGTAGTAGGTCCGGCTGGCCCTACAACAGCGACGCGTATGGATAAGTTCACAGACATGATGCTGGAACAAACAGGTCTTATTGGCATGATTGGTAAAGCAGAGCGCGGCCCGGCAACAGTTGACTCTATTGCAAAACATAAGGCTGTGTATCTTATGGCAGTAGGTGGGGCAGCATACTTAGTATCGAAGGCGATTAAAAACTCACGTGTTGTAGCGTTTGAAGATTTAGGTATGGAAGCAATCTACGAATTCGACGTAGAAGACATGCCAGTGACCGTTGCTGTAGACAGCACCGGTGCAAATGCACATAAAAATGGCCCAGCTATTTGGAAGGCTAAAATAGAAGAGCTAGACGAGTCTCTTTCTAAATAGTCAGTGACACTGTCGCTTTTAAATTAACGTTAGCAAACACGAAGATCGCCACATAGTGGGTTTGTTTGGGTTACCAAAATTTATTTAAAAGCTTCAATCTATTTGATAAACGGGCGTGTCCACGCCCGTTTTTTAATACCGATATACAGAACATAACTCGTGTAAAAGACCACCACGAAGCAGAAACTTGCCGTTTATATCTTTGTAAGTTGGTATATTTTCCTTATTTTGTTTATAGTGCTGTACAAAATAACAGTATGAATGCGCACTATGATTACCAACCTCATTTCTAGCGAACCCATTGCCTTTTTAATCGCCTTTATTAGTGTTTGTGTACTAGCACTTTATTCCTTCATTCGTAGCCAAACGAATTCAACCAAACTTTCACAAACTTCCCAATATTGCGAACAATTGCAAAGTCAATTAAACGACGAGCGTGTTGCTAATGCGAAGCTTCAGACACAAAACGAGGCGCATCAGGCAAGAATTCAAGCGCTGCATACGGCGCATGAAGAAAAGTTAGCTGCAATGAATGCATCTGAACACCGTTTGCAGACCCAGTTTGAGAATTTGGCGAACCGCATATTTGAAGAGAAACAGCAGCGCTACACTCAACAAACCAAACACAACATTGAGGCCGTGCTGGCACCGTTTAAAAATGAATTAGACGGCTTTAAACGCCAAATTTCAGAACAGCATATACGCGAAGGCCAAGAGCGAGCGTCACTCAAAACGGAAATATTAAGCTTAAAAACCCTCAACCAAAAAATTACAGAAGAAGCAGCCGCTCTCACCAACGCGTTAAAAGGTGATAACAAAAAGCAGGGTAATTGGGGTGAGGTCGTACTTGAACGTATCCTTAAAGAATCAGGTTTACGGGAAGGACATGAATTCGAAACACAGATGTCTGCAACATCTGAACATGGCAGGCGTTTCCAGCCCGATGTGGTAGTGCATTTGCCAAACGATAAAGACGTAATTATCGATTCAAAAGTGAGCCTTGCAGCTTATGAGCGTTTTTTTAATTGTGATGATGAAATGGAAAAAGCGCAGTTCTTAACGCAACACGTAGCTTCAATTAAGGGGCATATTAAAGGTCTAGGCGCAAAAGATTACCAGAACTTAAAAGGCTTAAAGACGTTGGACTACGTTTTGCTTTTCATCCCCATAGAACCTGCTTTTTTGATCGCTGTAGAGGAAGAGCCCGACTTAGTCACCATGGCGCTTAACCACAATATTATGCTAGTAAGCCCAACAAACTTACTTGTAGCGCTGAGAACTATTAATAATATTTGGCAATACGAGTACCAAAATCAAAATGCACAGCTAATTGCAGAACAGGCTGCTAAGTTATATGACAAATTCGTAGGCTTTGTTACTGATATGGAAAAAGTCGGAAAGTCTATGGATACCGCTCAGGCAAGCTATGAACAAGCAATGAATAAATTAACTAACGGGCGAGGGAATATTGTCAGACAGATTGAAAAGTTTCGTGAACTTGGGGTTCAGCCAAGTAAACGGATGTCACAGCACTTACAGCAACTTTCTAAAGACGATTAAAAAAGGCCGCAATTGCGGCCTTTTAATTCTTTTTAATCAAACGTTATGAACGTTTCATACGTCTACGTAGGTATACCGCTGGAGCAAGAAGTAATGCAATCCAGCCCATAGAACCACCAGACTTATCGTTGACTGCTATAGACACGGTTTCTGTCGTTGTATCGATACCGTCCGTTGCTGTCACTTGTACTGTTACAGTCTCTGATTGCTCATGACTTGGTGCTGTACCAGTGAATGACGAAGTTTCAACACCGTCAATAGTGATGGTAACGTCATCGCCGTCCGCATCAGTAGCAGATGCAGTAACAGTGAATGATTCACCTTCGTCAACACTCGATGGCGCAGAGATTGAAAGCACAGGTGCATCTTGAACGCCAGCAACTGCTACGGTTACTGTGCCTTCACCAATGATATCACCTTCTACAACTTCGCCTGCTTCTGTAGTGGTACCCTCAACCTGTACGGTATAGGTAAATGAGTCTTCACCGAAGAAGTCTGCATTTGGTGTGTAGGTTACCGTTCCATCGTCATTAACCGCTACTGTACCGTTCATTGCTTCAGCAGTAACTTCAACAGTTGACGGGTCAAGTGGCGCCTTATCGATAGTAATTGGCGTAAAGGTACGGAAATCACCTGATAGCGATTCCATAGTAAAGGTGTTAATAATGGTGCTATCCATCTCGTTAGCAAGAATGTTAGCCGTTACCGACGCATCTTCGTTAACCGATAGCATATCGTCCATATACTCGCTCGAAGGAACAACAGTACCTGCGTAGCTGATTGTCACTTCATCACCCGCATTTGCCGTTAATACGAACTCGTCACCTTCTACTGGAAGTGTGCCTTGAGGGCCAGCCCCTGTAAGAGCAGCAAGGGTTGTACCAACGCTACCAGATGAGTTCTCTGCACCAACAACAGTGGCGTATACAGGTGAGTCCATTGGGCCGTAAACAAAGTTTACATTGCCTGTCTCGTACTCAAACCAAAGCTGGAAGTTAAAGCTAGTACCTTCTTCGTTCCAGATTTGCGCGTTTTCCCACTCAACAACGAAGTGACCTGTTGTTAGGCTTACCGCATAAATATTACCTGTACCAGCACCACCGCCAGCTAAATCGAAGTCAGTCCAGTACGGAGCAACAACGTTATTTGGCTCACTTAGGTTAGGTAGCACTTCAGCAAACGGAGTGGTGATGTTACCTGAGCTTGTGCCTAGTGACACAAAACCATTCGAAGAAATCTGCATGGTTGTGTACTCAGCGCCTAGGTAGGTGATCGTGCGCGGTAAACTAATCTCAATCGACGCATCATCACACGTGCCAGAACACACTAGTGGCGAAACACCAATTGAAGCCATTGGTACGTATCTACCTAAGCCGAAGCCTTCAAGAAGGTCACCAATTGAAGTGTCTGCGTTCATTGAGAATGAAGCAGTGTTAAGTGCACCTTCCCAATATACAGTACCAGACTCAGCGTCATAGCTTACTGGTTCTTGATTGCCGTTTTTGACCGCTGAGATAGTTGATGGGTTAATATCATATTTGTGGTCGATTTCACCAGAAATACTGATCATGCCCGTAACATCAGTGTTAGTGGCAAACGCTTCAGTAACAACTAATTCGCCTTCAGCTGCGAATTGATTGCTTACGTCACTATCGAATAGAGACGGCTCATCGCTACTAATTGGATATATCGCAACAGGGATGAAATAATCCGTTGTTGTATCGTCAGTGTCAGCCCAGTTGATGCCACCAAAAGACCATGAACCCGTTGATGCTGTCGTTACATCTACCGCAACCATGATTTCAGCAGAAGCACCTGCTGGCAGGGTAGCCATTTGTGGTGTAACGGTTGCTACAATCGCTGGGTCGTTAAACATAGCTGTTGCATCAACGGTCACATCTTCGTCACTGGTATTCGTTACTGTAATAGACATTTCACAGTTCAAATAACAGTTACCATCTACTAGGCTTAGGTCGCTGTAAGTAAGCTCAACACTAGTTGCACGTGGGAGGTCTAGACGACCAGCGCCCATATCAAAGTTGTCAGCTTGTGTAGCAGCGTCTTCTTTTAACACGTCACGAATTGACGAGGTTACAAGCGCGCTCTTAATTTGCTGTGCAGTCCAATCTGGATGCATCTGCTTGATAAGTGCTGCAGCGCCAGCTACGTGTGGTGACGCCATTGACGTACCACCTTTAAACGAGAAGTTCTCGCCTACGTGCCCAGGGGCATCTGGTGACTCGCCAGAGAAAATTCTTACACCTGGCGCGGCGATATTTGGCTTAAGGAACGTAGGGTCGCCGTTAGGACCACGTGAGCTAAAGTCAGCCATAATGTCCGCTAAGCTTTCAGAAACAACGCGAACTACCTCAGCGCCAATTGTGATGTTAACTGCTTCTTCTGAGCCTGAGATTAGCGTTGCCAGCTCTTGACCTGGCGTTGCGGGAACCATGAATGATGGAACCGTTTGATCCGCGCTAAGTCCGCCCATTAGGATTGGCGCTTCGCCACGACCATCGACGTTGTGAATAACAACGGCAACTGCACCCGCAGCTTCGGCATTTTCAATTTTTGTTACAAATCCGCACGTACCACGACTAATAAGAGCAATAGCCCCATCAAAGGCACCTTCAGCAAAATCTTCACAACCTTCAACGTTTGCCGCATCTACTTCGCCCGCATAAACAACTGGAGCAGTTAAAGCGGTATCAAAAACGATGTCAGGGTTGCCAACAGAGTAAAGCGCAGGAATGGTACCAATCGTGGTGTCACCTTCAATTGTCAACTCGTTAGCAAACAATCGATCGGTTGTAGTTGCCGCTACAGTGATTACGTCCTCGGAGCAACCTGGGCAACCAATTGTACCTTCGCCTGGACCATCGTTACCGGCTGCAAATACAGTCACAACGCCAGCGTCGTGCATGGCTTCAAGTACGTCTTCGTATACAGAACCGTTAGGGTTACCGCCAGCGCCGCCGCCCCAAGAGTTATTAACAACATCAGCGCCGTCTGTTAGCGCTGCTTCCAGCATAGAAAGCAACATTGAAGAAGCACCGCTAGAAGACGCAGGGTTTGCCGGTGTGGCATAAAGGCCTTTATAGGCCATAAGATACGCTGCAGGAGCAACACCTGAAATTTCCGCTTCAGCACCATCACGTTCAGCCATAACGCCAAAGTTACCAACGGCAGTACCAGCAACGTGCGTACCGTGACCGTTAAAACCTAGCGGGCTTTCATATTCTTCTTCAACAACAGCAAAACCTTCTACGATGTCGGCTGCACGTGCAACGATTAGCTTGTTGTTACAGAAATCAGGGTCTTCTGAACAGTAATCGTCAGTAGGTAGCGTATCAGCAGCAGGCGCTTCGAAATTCTCACCGCTAAACAGTGGGTTTTCAGGGCGGATACCACTATCGATGATGGCCACTTTAACACCAGCACCAGCACTTTCTTTACCGCCGAATTGTTCCCATGTCTCAACTGCACCGATTAAATCCAGACTAGCATCCATTTGTGCGTGATGAATAACGTCAGGATATACCGCCTTCACTGTTGAAAGGCTAGATAACTTATCTAATGCACTTTTAGAAACGATACCTGCAAAACCGTTAAATGCTGCAGTATAAGAAAGATCTGCTTTAAAAGACTTGTCAAAAGCTTTGATCGATTGAATAACAGATTGCTGTTGTGCCTCTAGGAATGATTTATATTCCTTCGCTGCATTAGATTCAAAGTTAACCTTTTGTCCCTTGTGTGCAGCCATGCTGCTAACACTAGGGTTTACTCCACTGAACTGCGCCATCGGCGCATCGTTTAGCTGGATAATTACACGAACACTATCACTGTTTACCTGGATAGCATTAGCAAGTATGTTTTTCTTGTCGAATGAGGCCTCGATTGCGTTTTGTTGTTCAACGCTGTGGCCGGAGATTTGATTTGTTAGTGCGAACGCGCCAAATGCAGAACCTGCAAGTGCCGTTGCAACTACCGTACTGATAATTGTTTTTTTCATAATTATTCTCGTGTGAATAGTTCCCTGGGTCTGACAATCTATGTAACGCTTTAAAGGTCATTTGCCTTTTTAATCACCATTAATCGCCATGACACATTTATTGTTAGCACAATTTTACGGGTTATGTAATGTGTATTTCATAAATACACAATTTACATATTTTGTTACATTTGGATGTAGGCTAATTATGAAATAAAGCTAGAATAATTAGCCGAAATAATGCAGAAAATCCGCATATAATTGAAATAAAATTACATAAACAAGCGCAGCCGATCTGTCGTCTTACGTTAATTTCATCGCATCTTGCAAAATTTTTATCCTACGTAGTTATCAAAATATTTACATACATTTTACTTCTTTAGGACAGTTATCCTCCCGAATATTGCTAATTGAGTATGCTCATCTCATACATCTGAATATTTACCTTTGAATAAGAAAGACACTCCTGCGCTTTCTCATCTAGCATATTTTAAACTTTTCAAGTCGCTATTAACCCTCATATTTAAGGGGAACAAACGTGAAAGATAGAAATCATTTGGCCGAAGTAAAAACAACAAACAAGGTCGAAATCATTAAGAAAGGGGTTGTTGATATCCCGATGCTTCAAATCTTGTCGGCGGAAGGCCAGCTTATTGATAAAGCGATAGAGCCAGAACTTGACAAAGATGAGGCATTAAAAATTTTTAATACCATGCATTACATCCGTGTATTGGACGAGCGCATGGTTGGTGCACAACGTCAAGGGCGTATAAGTTTCTATCTCGCCAGCACAGGTGAAGAAGCAGCATCAGTAGCAAGTGCAGCCGCGTTGTCGGATGATGACATGATTATGTCTCAATATCGCGAACAAGGCGCACTCGCATATCGTGGTTATACGACAAATCAATTCATGAACCAAATGTTTAGCAACAAGGATGACCCGAACAAAGGTCGTCAAATGCCTATTCATTACGGTGATAAGCCCCTCAACTTCATGACCATATCGTCGCCGTTAGGGACACAAATCCCTCAGGCTTCAGGTTATGCTTATGGACAGAAAATGTCAGGTAAAGACGTGGTTACCATTTGCTACTTCGGTGAAGGTGCTGCGTCAGAAGGTGATTTCCATGCAGGCTTAAATATGGCGGCTGTTCTGAACTGCCCAGTAATCTTTTTCTGCCGCAATAATGGTTATGCCATATCAACGCCAGCAGAGGAGCAATTTGCCGGTGATGGTATTGCGTCGCGAGGCCTAGGCTATGGCATTAAAACTATCCGCGTAGATGGAAATGATGTTTTAGCTATTTACGCAGCAACAAAAGAAGCCCGTCGAATCGCCATCGAAGAAAAGTGTCCTGTGCTTATTGAAGCTATGACATATCGCCTAGCAGCACACTCTACATCAGATGATCCAACAGGTTATCGCTCCCGCGAAGAAGAAGACAAATGGCGAGCAAAAGACCCTATCGCTCGCATGGAAAAGTGGCTAGAGAGCAAAGGGTGGTTTGATGCAGCAGAAAACCAAAAGCGTGTTGATAAAGCGAGACAAGACGTGTTAGCGGCTATGAAAAGCTGTGAAAAGACAGACATATGCGCTATTGAAGACATCGTAGAAGATGTGTACGACACAGCGCCTTGGCACCTCAAAGAACAGCTAAACGAACTAAAAGCCCACATCAAAAAATACCCTAAGATGTACCCTAAAACCGCAGGGAGAGTTAAATAATGGCTAAGATGAACTTACTACAAGCAATCAATAATGCACTCATTACAGCCATGACCGAAGATGAGAAAGTAATGGTCTTTGGTGAGGATGTGGGTCACTTTGGTGGGGTATTCCGTGCCACAAGTCACCTTCAAGAAAAATTTGGTAAAGCCCGATGCTTTAACACGCCACTCACTGAGCAAGGTATTATTGGCTTTGCAAATGGATTGGCTTCGCAGGGCTCTGTTCCTGTGGCAGAAATTCAATTTGGTGACTACATCTTTCCTGCTTTTGACCAGATCGTAAACGAGACGGCCAAATGGCGTTATCGTTCAGGTGGACAGTTTGATGTAGGTACTTTAACTATTCGTACACCGTACGGTGGTGGAATAGCTGGCGGTCATTACCATAGCCAGTCACCTGAAGCATTCTTTGCCCATTGCCCGGGCCTTAAGATTGTTATTCCACGAGACCCTTACCAAGCAAAAGGTCTATTACTCGCGTCGATACGGGATAAAAACCCCGTATTGTTTATGGAGCCTAAACGACTTTATCGAGCGTCTGTATCCGATGTGCCGGAAGAAGATTACGAGTTGCCTTTGGGTAAGGCTGATATTGTGCAAGAGGGTAGCGACATTACGCTTCTTGGCTGGGGCGCACAGATAGAAATCCTGCAAAAGGCTGCAGAGATGGCCCTTGAAGATGGCGTTTCATGTGAGATTCTTGATTTACGGAGCATACTTCCATGGGATGTTGAAACAGTGATGCAATCTGTCATGAAAACAGGTCGCTTACTCATTAACCATGAAGCTCCGCTAACAGGTGGCTTTGCAAGCGAAATAGCGGCGAGTATTCAAGAGCGTTGTTTCTTATACCTTGAAGCGCCTATTGCCAGAGTTTGTGGACTAGATACGCCTTATCCACTGGCTCACGAAAAAGAATACATGCCAGACGAAACCAAAACGTACGAAGCTATTAAGCGTACGCTTCATTATTAAGCCGGGAGACAATGAAATGACAATTGAGTTTATCTTACCGGACATTGGTGAAGGTATTGTTGAATGCGAACTTTTAGAGTGGTTAGTTTCAGAAGGTGAACACATCGAAGAAGACCAGCCCGTAGCTGAAGTAATGACCGACAAAGCTACCGTTCAAATTCCAGCCATGCATGCTGGAGTTGTTAGTAAACTGCATTATGCGGTTGGCGATATTGCAAAAGTCCATGAGCCACTATTTTCAATGACGCCTGACGATGCTACCGATGAAAACGCAAATAGCGACGCAAGCACTGACGCGAATGCACACAGTGTAAAAGAAAACGCTGAGGGATCTGCACAAACAGCGGCAAACACTGGAAGTTTATCAACGTCGGAAGCTTTAAATGGCAAGCATATAGAGGACTTTATTCTGCCAGATATCGGTGAAGGTATCGTAGAGTGTGAAATCGTCAAATGGAATGTAGCTGAGGGCGATGAAATTGAAGAAGATCAAGCCGTTGTTGAAGTGATGACCGATAAGGCAGTGGTTGAAATTCCTGCAAAAAACGCGGGAACCGTGCATCGACTTTATTACGCTCAAGGTGACATCGCTAAAGTACATAGTGCCTTGTTTGCACTCGAAGTTATGGGCGATTCTTCAGTAACAAACAGCACATCTGACAATTCAGGTAATGCATCTAACGCGACAAGCACGCCATCCTCAAATGCTTCACCACAAACCTCAGATGAAAAAACACAATCGAAATTCAGTGATGGTGAGTTTGAACCACCTATTGCTATTGAAGGTAAGGTGCTAGCGAGCCCTGCGGTAAGACGTATTGCTAGAGAAAAAAATATCGACCTTTCTTCGGTTAAAGGCACTGGTAAAAAAGGGCGTATTCTTAAGTCTGACGTAATGAATTTACAACAAACAAATGTTGGTGCGTCGGCACAAGATACATCATCTGCTTCGTCAACCGAGTCCACTTCACATAAAAGTGATACGAATAGCGCAAACACTGTGGTTAAAGGCAGCGTTAAGACTGAAAAAGTGCGCGGTATACAGGCCGCCATGGCCAAGCAAATGTCCGCGTCGGTCTACACAATTCCTCATTTCACTGTAAGTGACGAGTTAGTGATGGACAACCTAATGTCATTGCGTAAGTTGCTTAAGCCTGAGTTTGAGGCGAATAACGTTAAATTAAGCTTTATGCCATTTTTCGTAAAAGCGATGTCACTGGCACTTAACGAGTTTCCTGTAGTCAACAGCCAGCTCAATGATGATGCCACCGAGATTAGCTACTATTCTGATCACAATATCGGTTTTGCGGTCGATTCCAAGATTGGGCTTCTAGTGCCTAACATAAAACGGGTACAAGACCTTTCACTTCTGGATATCGCCCGCCAAATGCAAGACATAATCGAGCAAGCGAGAGCAGGGCGCGTAGCCGGCGAGCATTTGAAAGGCGGTACTATCAGTATCTCAAACATTGGTGCTATCGGCGGTATCACAGCGACGCCGGTAATTAACAAGCCGGAAGCCGCTATTGTGGCGTTAGGTAAAACGCAGAAGCTTCCACGCTTTGACGATGAAGGTAATGTTAGCGCACAACATATTATGGCAGTTAATTGGTCTGGTGATCACCGTATCATTGATGGTGCAACTATGGTGCGTTTTAATAACTTATGGATGAGTTATCTTACTCAACCAGAAAAAATGCTAATGCACCTTAAATGACCTATCAATTACATTTTGATGTGCTGTAACAATAGTAGAGAGGCCAATATTAACGTATTGGCCTTTTTTAGTTTTGTGTACCTCATCGCGGGATAGCGTTATTATAGCTCCCTATAAACAAATAAAAATTTTACTGAGGTTTTGTGCTTAGTTATCAACACGCCTTTCATGCTGGCAATCACGCCGACGTCATCAAACATCTATGTTGGATTGGTGTTATCAACGCCTTAAAAAAGAAAGATAAGCCCTTTACACTTTTTGACACGCATGCCGGTGCTGGCACATACGATTTAACTGACGACCTATCGTCGAAAAACAAAGAGTATGAATCGGGGATTTCTCGTCTTTTGGGGCAAGGTGATGGATCTGCGGCTACGGAAAACCAAGCTTCAGAAAACAAGAGTACGGAAGGTCTATCACGTTTACTTAATGACTACCTGTCGTTATGCGAACCTTTCTTAGCGCAACAGCAATATCCAGGCTCGCCTGCAATAAGTGCTAGAGCTAAACGTGGCATTGATACTTTGCATTTGATGGAGCTTCATCCTGGCGAATTCCTAAAATTAGAGAAAAACGTGTCACGCCTTCGAACCGGACATAGCCATGTACACAAGCGAGATGGTTACGAAGGGCTTCGAGCACTTACGCCTCCAAAGCCTAATCGCGGTGCTATTTTGATCGATCCACCTTATGAGAGAGCAAACGAGTACACTGATCTTGTCAAAGGCGTCGACCAGGTGTTAAAACGTTGGCAGCAGGCGCAAATTGTTGTGTGGTACCCGCTGCTATCAGAAAGGGCCGGCGCTAAGAGTGGAGCAAGTGAAGTAATGTGCGATAAGCTCGCCGAACTTGGACGCCCCTGCTTTAAAGCCGAAATATGTGTTGCAGAAAATACGCCTGACGCAGGCATGTATGGTTCAGGTGTATTTGTACTCAACCCACCATGGCAGCTAGATATAGGCCTAGACAGTGCATTAACAAATGTTGTTGAAATGCTTGGTGTTAATGAAGCAGGTTTTCACGCCACCGCACACGTTACTTGGGTAAATGAAGACAGCTAAAAGCGCCTTGTCCTAACAATTAACGCAAGGTGATTTGTTTAAAAGCTTATTATCGTCTAGTCGCTATAAGAACAACCATACAACTGTGAAACTGATAAATGGCTCAACTTAAAGGCTTAAAACACTTCTACATACCAGACGAACAGTCAATTTATTTGCTATCTCATGCAGATGCTAAAAAACTAAAAGACTGGGTGAATTTGTGTATCTCTCAGTTAGAAGGGTTAGGATATAGCGACATTGAGCTTTTAGGGAAAGGCGCATTTGGCTTTGCTTTTGCTGGAAATGCACCAAGTGGTGAATCACGTGTGTTTAAGTTCTCGCGTATAACCTTACCCCAGCATGTTCAAGACCGGTTAGAAGAGGAATCTTTTATGCTTTCTCACGTTAACCACGAGTTTGTGCCGCGTTTTATCGAATATCAACAGATACGTAAGCAATCAATCCTAGTAATGGGCAGAGCGCCTGGCGAAGATTTAGAAAAAGTGAGCTTGAAAACAGGCCCATTATCGCCCCGTATAATCGTGAAGATAGCCGTTCAAGTGGGTGAACTTTTATCGAGCTTCAGGCAATACAGCGAAAATGGTGAAATTAAGCCCATTGTTCACGGCGACATTAAACCCTCAAATCTTGTTTGGGATGCCACTAATGAATCCATTGGGTTAATAGATTGGGGCTCTTCAGTATTCGCACAAACTGACATTAATGGGCAGTATGTGGGTAACAATGTGATGGATTTAATGTCAGGCGAACTTCATCAGACAAACGCACGACTAGGCGATGTTTACTTTATTGGGGAAGAGCAATTAAACGGCGCACTTTCTAGCCCTCGCTTTGATGAGCAGGGATTAGCTAGCACCCTATATGCTCTAGCATCTGGGCAATCTTGTCGCTATGGCAGTAAAGTCATTACCCCATCATCCCTTGGGTTACCCAAAATGCTCGCTAACATCTTGGAATACATGCTTAGTGATGATCCTTTGAAAAGAAGACAAGGAGGGGATTACTTGTTTAACCACCTTCATGTCCTAAAAAACATGGTTTTCGCACAAGACAATAAGGCGCAGTACACCCCATTAATTCCTACATGGCTAACCCATACTCTTAATGCTGACATAGAAACCGTTGTTTATAGTTCGCGGAAGTCTTATTTACGCCAACAGGCGCTATTATCTGATTCTTTAGATGATAAAGAAGTTGAAGAGTTGCGCTACATAGACGACGCGCAATTTGATCGCTACTACAAAAACTACCTGCAGGGTATGGGAGATACTGAAAAAGCATTCGTATCAGCCATTAGTAGGCTAGGGCGCTATCCGGTAGTAGGCGGTATGGCTGTACGTTGGGAGCCTGAGGGAATATATGTGGATTCCAGCTTAAATTTGTATGATGAAACCCTCAAAAGTGCCTTTGATTTAGCGGTAAATAACGTTATTAATTTAGCAAGAGCTATTCATAAACCTGCGGTATTTAAATGCTGTATGTTCAACGCAAAAAATACCCTTCATATTGAGCGCAGCAGTGAAGATGAAGCCTTTATACCTAGCAGTGACCTTTTCATTCCTTATGAGTTATCACGTATTTCTGCGCAAAAAGATGAAAGCCGGACTCATTCCTATTTTGAAGACGGCGATGACCCCGATGAATTACTAAAACTGCCACAGGATACTATTGAAACTATTGTTCAGTTAAATACGATACACCACACTGGGTGTATTATATTCGAAGCATTACCTAAGCATTTGAAGATTCACAACTATTACACGTTGCTCGACCATAGCCAAGAAGAGCGATTTAAAGCTTTGCTGGCGCAGGTAGTGCAACAAATTCCTAACATAAAAGGGCTAGGCATTTCAGGGTTTATGAAGTTACCCTATAAAGACACGCGCTTTTTCGAGCACAAAGCAAAATTGCCTGAGAAATATTATCCGCGAAACCCGAAAGCAGTTATTGAAGAGAACGTACAAGATGTCTGAGATTAAACTATCATCACTATTTGAACTCGAAACAGTAGAAGCTGGCATTTATCGAGGTCAAAGCTGGGATCTAGGCTTTAGAGCTTTATTTGGCGGGCAGGTTTTGGGGCAAGCACTAGCAGCAGCCTATGAAACAGTATCACCAGACAGAGTAGCGCATTCATTTCATACCTACTTCCTTTTACCTGGTGATGCTAAGAAACCTGTTGTGTACGATGTTGAGATAGTGCGCGATGGAAGAAGCTTCTCTGCGCGTCGGGTTAAAGCAATACAAGATGGCAGAAACATTTTTTATATGACGGCATCTTTCCAAGTGCCGCAAGAAGGCATGGAGCATCAAAACCCATCTATGCCCGATGTCCCTAGTCCTGAAGAAGTCCAATCTGACATAGAGTTTTACGAAGCAAACTTCAACAAAATTGCGCGCCCTATGCAAGAAGCTTTGAGTTACCATAAGCCGGTAGATATTCGCACGGTTGATGCAGCTAATTCGTATCATTCAGCTAAGCGAGAACCAACCCGTTATATTTGGCTAAAGGCAAGAGATACCATGGATGCGCAACTTGCTGTGCATCAAGCTGCGCTTGCATATGCATCAGACTATCATTTTTTGAGCACCTCACTACAACCTCATGGCGTTGCTGTAACTGATAAGTCGCTCCGCATAGCGACGATTGATCACGCTATGTGGTTTCATCGCCCAATAAGCATGAATGAATGGATGCTATACGCAATGGAAAGCCCTTTTAGTGGTGGCTCTAGAGGCCTGGTTCGCGGTCAAATATTCAATCAAAGTGGCGAACTAATAGCCTCAACTATGCAAGAAGGACTAATGAGAAAAGTAGACGAATAGGGAGTAAGTGAATGCGTTATAAATTAGGTTCGACATCGCCGCAAGTTCATGACAGTGCGTTTATTGCACCAGGTGCCCATATTATTGGGAATGCGGAACTTAAAGAGGGAGCCAGTGTTTGGTTCAACGCCGTAATCCGTGGAGATATGGATAAAATAACTTTGGGTGAAAATACAAATGTCCAAGATGGCAGCGTATTACATACCGACGCTGGAATTCCTTTGGTACTTGGAAAAGGAGTAACCGTAGGGCACAAAGTTATGCTGCACGGTTGTGAAATTGGCGATTATTCATTAATTGGAATTAACGCTGTTGTACTGAACGGTGCCAAAATTGGAAAGTTTTGTATTATCGGTGCTAATGCACTCATTACTGAAAACATGGAAATTCCAGACTACAGTTTAGTTGTGGGGGCACCAGGCAAAGTTATCAGGACTTTCGATGAAAGTGTAGAGCCAAAATTGAAGGCATCAGCAGACCACTATGTCAGCAATGCAAAGACTTACATGACATCTTTGCAACAGATTGATGAGCTATAATTCTACTCACCATTTAACTTTTCTTTCCCCATAAAAAATGCCCAGAACAAACGTTCCGGGCCTAGGGGAATGGCTCATTGCTGAGCCGTGCGCTAACTTTTACAGGGAGAGTTTAAATAAAAAGTTTTAAACGGACAATGAGTATAGTTTAAATATGCTCAAAATATAAACAATAATTGTGTGAATTTTATCTTACAGGCTCTCTAGCCGATTAAAAATAAAATTAAACCTTTTAAATTCAAATAACTAACTCCTGGTCGGATGTGGTAAAAAATTTTTGTAGTACATTAATATATCGTTCCATCCAGTAATGCTCCCTATTTAATGTCCGGATTAAAACGTTCTGCGTATATTCAAATACAGATATAATGCATAACTTTCATTCATGTTGTTTATGTTGAACACAGGCGCTTGTTCCGTTTCCCTAAACTTGTAGTATGACGTTGTGAATCATGCTTTGAAGGCATGATACTTACTATAACAATTGGCCCTCACAACAAAAAAGGTTGGATTATGCAATCGTTTTCTACTTTTATACCGCCTGAGCGTACCTTAATGGGACCAGGACCATCCGACGTTAACCCAAGAATATTAAACGCTATGGCCCGCCCAACTTTGGGTCATCTAGACCCTCTATTCATTGAGTTGATGGACCAAACTAAGCAGCTACTACAATATGCATTTAAAACCGAAAATGCGCTCACTATGCCTATTTCTGCCCCTGGATCTGCGGGTATGGAAGCGTGTTTTGTTAATCTGGTAGAACCTGGCGATAAAGTACTTGTATGCATTAACGGCGTTTTTGGTAACCGCATGGTTGAAAATGTTGAGCGATGCGGTGGTGAAGCAATCACCATAAATAATACGTGGGGTGAGCAAACGGACCTTAATGCTGTTGAAGATGCCCTAAAAACCAACCCCGAAATTAAAATTCTAGCCTTTGTTCATGCAGAAACATCAACGGGTGTGCGTAATGAAGCAAAAGTACTTTGCGAACTCGCCCAAAATTACGATTGTTTAACTATTGTCGACGCGGTTACTTCGTTAGGCGGTATTGAATTAGACGTGGACGGTTGGGGTATTGATGCGATTTATTCAGGCTCGCAAAAATGCTTAAGTTGCGTTCCAGGTATTTCGCCAGTTTCGTTTAGTGACAAAGCAGTTCACGTCATTCAAAACAGAAAAACAAAAGTGCAAAGCTGGTTTTTAGACATGAATTTGATTGTCGGTTACTGGGGCCAGGGCGCTAAACGTGCGTATCACCATACAGCGCCCGTTAACAGCATGTATGCAATGTACGAATCGCTTCTAATTTTAAAAGAAGAAGGGTTAGAAAGTGCGTGGAAGCGTCATGCTTCAGGACACGACAAACTCGCACAAGGTTTAAGTGACCTTGGTTTAGAGTTAACCGTAGACAGTGCTTATCGCTTACCTCAGCTAAATGTTGTCAAAATACCAGACGGCGTAGATGATGCTGCTACACGTAAACAACTGCTAGAAGATTTCAATTTGGAAATTGGTGCAGGACTGGGGGATCACGCTGGAAAAGTATGGCGTATTGGGCTAATGGGCTATGCATGTAAACCACGCAATATAGACCACTGTCTAGCAGCGCTGCGTAGCGTGCTTAAATAACATCGGATCTTCAGACTCCAAGTATGGGGTCTGAATTAATATCTATAAATAAGCCAACACTCTCAGCGTCCCAAATCGCAGACTGCGTTGGCTTTTAACTCTTTATTTTCTATAAACAGCTGAGTGAATAGCTTCTTTTGCTATTATTCACAAGGGCCTTGCCTTACAAATAAAGCTGCTCGGCGTAGTTGTATCTCTTCTGATCGCAGTTCAGTGCTAGTATCTTTAACATAACCACATTCATAAATTATTCAGCTATGGACCTTTATCCTCCACGCATAGTTTCTAAAATGCCATCTGAAAAGGAATCAATATGAAATTGTTGACGCGTATTAAATCAAATATGTTGAAGAGAGCCCTTTGGGCTTCAGCAGCAATCGCATGGTCCACTCCAATTTTCTCCGCTCAAGCAGCTCAAGATGGAGTGATGAATGTACAAGGCGTAGGTGCCGTAGAAGTAACACCCAATGCTTATTCAGTGAAACTAGTTGTAGAAGAGCAGGGTGAAACAGTAGGTAAACTTAATACACAGCTAGATGCGGATCTACGCTCTGTTGTTAAGTTTTTGCTTAATCAAGGTATAGAAGAAAAGCATATTCAAAGTATGCAGGTTCGCCTACAACCACGCTATACCAATACGCCGCAAGGGCGAGAACAACAAGGTTTTATCCTTTCAAGAGATATAACGGTTACTTCAAAAGACCTTGGAACCTACGACAAGGTGCTAGATGGCGTGCTAAAACGCGGTGTTGACCGAGTTCAACAATTCAACTTTATTACTATTGGTGAAGCAGATGCTTACCAAAAAGCGTTGATTGCTGCAGTTAAAGATGCAAAGCAGCGCGCACACTTGTTGGCAAAAGAATTAGACGTGGAATTAGGTGAAGTAGTTGCAATCTCAGAATCTGGTGGCAATATGCCGATTCCAGTAATGCGTGCTGAAGCTTTTGCCAAAGACATGTCTATGTCTCTGCCTGGTCAGGAGCGGATAGAAGCGCGGATTAATGTGTCTTTTAATATTGTTCAATAGCAGGAAATTCGTTTGAAAGAACAACAGTACAGCCAGTTAATTGCCCAAGCGAAAAGCTTGGTTTCTGGTGAGCATGATCTCATTGCCAATATGGCCAACATCAGTGCGCTGCTTTTTAATAACCTCAAAGAGGTAAATTGGGCGGGCTTTTATCTTTTCAAAGAAGAACAATTGGTACTTGGGCCATTCCAAGGTCAGCCCGCTTGTATTCGCATACCGTTAGGAAAAGGCGTTTGCGGTACAAGTGCCAGTACAAGAACGGTCCAGCGCATCGCAGATGTTCATCAATTTGAAGGGCACATTGCTTGTGATGCCGCGTCTAACTCTGAGGTTGTTGTTCCACTTATAATCAATGATGAGCTTATAGGTGTGCTTGATATCGATAGCCCTGTGTTTGAACGTTTTAGCGAAGAAGACGAAAAAGGGCTCGTCGAAATTGCTCAAATTCTCATGGATTCGCAGAAATAATTATGAAATCCAGTGTCGATATACACGTTGTTTTATCCACATTTGAGGATATGGAAGACTTTCACGATGACCCAGATGAGGCATCTGAGCGTTTAAACTTTATCCTTCATGCGGTTTATGACAATGCGGAAGAAGATATTGAAACACAGCGTTTAGAGCAAATTTTGCACTATGCATGGGAATCTTGGCAACAAGATAAGCATTTATTAGAAATAGATGACGACGAATTGCTTGATTGGGTTGACCACACGCTGGCAACTTGGGATGATGCATGTAACGATGAAATCTCTTGAATAATTTAGAAAGTTAATGGAATCACCAGAGAAGTTTACTAACAGTAAGGAAGTGATAGCTTTCCTTGCAGAGACCTTTCCGAAATGTTTTAGCATTGAAGGCGAGGCCCGCCCACTTAAGATCGGTATTTTTCAAGATCTTGCCACCCGTTTAGAAGAAGACGAACGCGTAAGTAAAACGCTGCTTCGTTCTACACTACGTCATTACACCAACAGCTGGCGCTATCTTTATAGCATCAAAGAGGGTGCAAATCGTGTGGATTTAGACGGCGTTGAAGGCGATGCAATTGAAAAAGAACACGCTGAACATGCGCAACAGCAGTTAGAAGAGAGCAAAGCGAAAGCCGCTGAAAAGCGCAAAGCCAAGCTTGCACAGCAGCCCAAGCGCAAAGACAAACGTCAATTTAATCGTCCAAAAGGTGAAAAATCTGCAAATTCGGACCATGCTGATGCTAAGCGCGGAACTAAACCGAAAAATAACAGACCAAACAATACACCACCTGCGAAATTGACCGACAGCGATTTACAGCAAGGCACGCAAGTTACCGTTAAGTTAGGTAAAGCACCTATGCCTGCGGTAATTACCGAAGTTGCTAAAGATGGCATTCACGTTCAATTAGACTCAGGCATGGTAGTTAAAGTAAACGCAGACGCTTTACGTTTGGCACGCTCCAAGAGGTCGTAAATATGAGAGACATCCTTCGAATTTCCATTGCTAGTGCTTTTCTTACCGTAGGGGTAGGAGCAGGCGCTGTTACGTCAACACCCGATGTAGACGAGCTTCCAATTTTACAACAGGAATCTCAACACAGTGTTGCCGCAAAGCGAGTAAGCGCACTTTTTACCAGGGCGCACTACAAGGAAATTTCGTTGGATGACGTACTCTCAGCCAGAGTTTATCAGCGCTTTATCGACTCACTCGATCACAATAAACAAGTATTATTGTTATCTGACGTGGTAGGTTTCGAAAAATACCGTACCCTGTTCGACGATGCGCTGAGTAAAGGCAATCTTTCTGTTGCCTACGATATGTACAATGTGAGCGCAAAACGACGAATTGAACGCTATGAGTTTGCGTTATCACTGCTGGAAAAGGGCCCGTTCGACTTCGAAAAGGAAGGCGATAAGTTCTTTTACGATAGAGAGGACGCTGATTGGCCTGCTAGCAAAGCGGAGCTTGATGAAGTTTGGCGTCAACGTGTAAAGTACGATGCGTTGAATCTTATGCTTGCGGATAAAACTTGGGAAGAGGCGAAAGAGCTTCTTACCAAACGATATACACGAGCAATTAAACGTACCAAGCAGGCAAAGAGCGAAGACGTTTTTCAAACGGCAATGAATGCATTTGCTCGCACCATTGAGGCGCACACCAGTTATTTATCACCGCGAAATGCAGAACGTTTCCAAATGGACATGAACTTGTCATTTGAAGGTATAGGCGCGGTGCTACAAAGCGAAGATGATTACACGGTTATCAAAAGCGTTGTGCCAGGTGGTCCAGCCGATGAGTCAGGCGCAATTAAGCCTGAAGATAAAATTGTCGGCGTAGCGCAAGACGATGAAGAATTTGTGGATGTCATTGGCTGGCGATTAGACGAAGTGGTTGAGTTAATTAAAGGCCCGAAAGGAAGTACTGTTCGCCTACAGGTTGAGAAAGGCGCGAGTGATTCAAAGACAACTTCCGTGGTTAGTTTAACTCGCGATAAAATAAAGCTTGAGGATCGCGCAGCAAAATCTGAAGTATATGTTCCTGAAACCGGTCCACACGCTGGTGAGCCGTTAGGTGTTATCACGATTCCAAGCTTTTACAACAACCTCAGTATGGATGTTGCAAAAGAAATCGAGAGCTTGAAAGCACAAAACGTAAAAGGCGTAATCGTTGATTTACGTGGCAACGGCGGTGGTTCGCTTACTGAAGCTACATTATTAACCGGTTTGTTTATAGAGAAAGGGCCGGTTGTTCAAATTCGATATGGTCAAAGTAAAGTAAGCGTAAACCGTGATACGGATGGTGAAGTCGCCTACGATGGTCCGCTGACAGTATTAGTGGACCGCTACAGTGCATCTGCGTCAGAAATTTTCGCAGCAGCCATGCAGGACTATAACCGCGCACTCATTGTTGGTGAACAAACTTTTGGTAAAGGTACAGTGCAACAGCACCGCGGATTAGGCAAAATTTACGACCTTTACGATAATCCACTAGGTAGTGTTCAGTTTACTATCGCGAAGTTCTATCGTATTGATGGCGGGAGTACTCAGCACAAAGGCGTCATTCCTGATATTCTATACCCGTCTGCTGTAGAGCCGTCAGAGTGGGGCGAAGCCCAAGCAGAAAATGCGTTACCGTGGGACAGCATTAATCGAGCAAATTACACAACGTTTGCCGATGGTACCGCCGCTTTGGACGTGTTAACTGCCAAACACAATAAACGTATCCTTCAAAACCCCGAGTTTTCTTATATTTACGATGATATTGAAGAGTATAAAGAGAACAAAGACAAGGATTACATCTCTTTAGTGAAGTCTGAACGAGAAGCCGAGAAAAAAGAGGCAGAAGAAAAGTCACTTTCTCGTGCTAACGAACGTTTACAGAGAATGGGGATGGAAACCGTCACATCATTGGACGACCTACCCGAAGATATGGAAGAATTAGATCCATTCTTGGATGAAGCAGCCAACATCACTTTCGATATGATTGAAACAGGCCGTTACGCAATCACAAGAAATTAAGCGATTAAAATAAAGGGCTGGTCTAGGGCCAGCCCTTTTTTTGTGTCTATAAATAATCTAATAAAACAATAATAAAGGGAAATAACATGGCTATCAGAGGCGAATTTTCCTCTCGAATAGGGTTCGTGCTAGCAGCGGCAGGCTCAGCAGTTGGACTCGGTAATATTTGGGGGTTTCCCACAAAAGTAGCGAGTAATGGCGGCGCAGCGTTTGTACTTGTTTATTTGCTCCTAGCGTTTGTACTCGCTTATCCGGTTCTTATGGCTGAACTTATAATTGGACGTAGCTCTCGTTCAAATATGGTTGATGCTTTAGGTAAAATATCAGGGAACTTTGCAGGCCGGTTAACTGGTATTTGGGGCTGTGTTACCGTTTCTCTCATCCTCGCTTTCTACGCTATCGTGGGTGGATGGATGTTAGTTTATTTCGCCGAGTCAGCAGTTAGTCTGGTAGGTTTAGACAGTACAAGCGAATGGTTGCTCACATCTTCGGTTACGCGTAACGTTATATTCTGCTTTTTATTCATGGGGTTAACCGCGTTTATAGTTGTTGGCGGTGTTAAGTCGGGTATTGAGAAATGGTCAGTTCGACTCATGCCTACTTTGGTAATCCTTATCCTTGCGCTTATTGTTTATGTGAGCCTTCAACCTGGAGCAGTAGAGGGATGGTCAGCATATTTGGTACCTGACTTTACCCGTGTGTTAGACCCAGAGCTTTTAATCAATGCAATGGGACAGGCGTTTTTCTCGATGTCGTTAGGTGTAGGCACTATGCTAGTTTACGGTTCCTACCTTAGTAAAAATGAGAATTTACCAAGCATAGGCGCGTCTGTTGCGTTAGTCGACATTGGTGTAGCCGTGATTGCTGGGATGCTAATTATTCCTGCTATGTACGTTGCTTTAAATAACGGCGTTGAAATCTTTACGCCAGAAGGCGCGTTAATTCAAGGTGACACGCTAATATTTAAAGTTCTGCCCGCGCTTTTTGACACCATAGGTACCGTCGGTCTTTTCGTTGCCTTTACCTTCTTCGCATTAATGGCTATTGCTGCCGTCACGTCTTCAATTTCAATGTTAGAAGTCCCCGTTGCGTTTATGGTAGAAAGTAAAGGTCTTCAACGTAGAAAAGCAGTTGTGCTAATGGCTTCGATTATCTTTTTATTAAGCTGCATCATTATTTTGAATTTCGAAACCTTGTTCGGCCTTGTAATCGCACTAACCACAGAGTACAGCCAGCCACTCCTTGGGCTAGCGTTGTGCATTTTTGCCGGTTGGGTATGGCGTAGAGACGCAATACTAGAAGAACTCAAGCAAGGCGATCAGCATGCCGAGCACAGTATTTTCTGGAAAATCTGGCCTTGGTATGTGCGCTTTGTTTGCCCAGTTATCATCGCGCTAATGTTCTATCGCTCAGTGTTCTAAAGCACTAAAAGTTGCAGCAAGCAGCACGTTTAACGCGTTATAAATACAATAAAAAAGGTTTTTAAAAACGACAATGACGAATAAAGAGATAAAGACGCCGTCACTACTCGATGCAATGCTTCCTATTGTTGCGCTAGTGGTCATGATGGGAAGTGCAGTTTACCTGTTTAAGGATAATTCATCATATGGCCCCAACCAAATTGCACTACTTTTGGCAATGGGCTTAGCTGCTATTATCGGCATGAAAAATGGGTATAGCTGGAAAACGATAGAGAAGGGGATCGTTGACGGTATTTCTATGTCTCTGGGTGCCTGCCTAATTTTGTTAGCCGTAGGCTCACTAATAGGTACATGGATGCTCGCCGGCACTGTACCTACACTCATTTATTTTGGTTTAGAGCTACTCAACCCTTCTTTTTTCTATGCTGCCGCATGTCTTATTTGTGCCGTGGTTGCTATGAGTATTGGTAGTTCTTGGACTACTGCGGCAACGGTCGGTGTGGCGTTAATGGGTGTATCAGCGGGTATGGAAATGTCAGCAGCTATTACGGCTGGCGCCGTGGTGTCTGGTGCGTACTTTGGCGACAAGATTTCGCCATTGTCTGAAACTACCAATTTAGCACCGGCGGTTGCGGGTACAGATTTATTCGAGCATATCCGCTACATGCTTTGGACGACTATTCCTAGCTTTGTCATCGCGCTAATCTTATTCACCGTTCTTGGGTTTAGTGAAGTAGGTGAAGCTAAAGCAGAGCGTATTGAGCAAATGCAGCTATTGCTTAATGACTCTTTTGATTTGGGCTGGCATCTACTAATTCCTCTCGTTGTTCTGCTTACTTTAGCAATAAAGAAAATGCCGGCTTTCCCAGCGGTTTTTATTGGCGCCTTGCTAGGCGGCATTTGGGCTGTCGTGTTTCAGTGGGACGTTGTTATTTCAATGGCGAGTAGCGAAGACTCTGCAAATGTTGGGGCGCTAAAAGTTGTGTGGACGGCGCTATTTGATGGGGTAAGCTTTTCTACGCCAGACGAAAATCTAAATAGCTTGCTGTCTCGCGGCGGCATGTCATCTATGCTAAATACAATTTGGCTCATTATTTGTGCTATGTCTTTTGGAGCCGTACTTGAGCGTGTAGGTCTGCTAAAACGCGCCGTATCTGCCATATTAATTGGCGCTAAGTCAGCGGGTGATATGGTAAGTCGTACCATTCTTACGTGCTTTGGAACTAACCTTGTAACGGCTGATCAGTATATATCTATTGTCATGCCAGGTCGCATGTACAAAGAGGAATTTAAAAAGCGAGGTTTAGACCAACTTAACCTTTCTCGCAGTCTTGAAGACGGCGGCACACTTACATCACCACTCATTCCTTGGAACACCTGTGGTGCCTACATGCACAGTGTTTTATTGGTGAACCCATTTGATTATGTATTCTATGCATTCTTTAACGTAATCAACCCGATCCTTGCTGTCGTGTATGCGTACTTAGGTATTAAGATTTTACGTATTACACCACCGCACGTTGAAGTTAATAGCAAAGAGTCGGTTTAACCAAACGTTTCAAATAAACCCACGTAGGCTTTCTTTTAGGAGGATCTATGTCAGTTCAAGCTAAGCGCCGGGCGGATTATCAACCGCCCGCTTTTTCGATAGCGACAGTTGACCTACACATAACGCTGCATCCTACGCAAACTCAGGTTGTCAGTAAACTATCCGTCACTCGTAATGGCGATCATAATAGTCCTTTAGTTCTCGATGGCGATAACTTATCGCTTAACGCTATTGCGATTAACGGTAATACTTTATCTGATGACGAATATTCTGTGTCGGATACATCTTTAAGTATAGCGACGACTCTCGATGATTTTGTCCTAGAGATTACAAACACCATCGCGCCCGAACAAAACAAAGCCCTTGAAGGCTTGTATTTATCAGGCGGTGCGTATTGTACACAGTGTGAAGCTGAAGGCTTCCGTCGAATTACCTACTTTATGGACCGCCCAGATGTCTTATCTGTTTATACGGTAACAGTAGTTGCAGATAAATCAGTGCCAATGTTGCTTGCAAATGGCAACCCGGTAGACAAGGGGGTTATCAATGAAAACACCCATTTTGTGAAATGGCATGACCCGCATCCTAAACCTTGTTACCTTTTTGCGTTGGTTGCCGGTGATTTTGATTTACTAACCGATAGCTACACAACGACAAGCGGTAAAGAAGTTGCGTTAGAATTGTATGTCGATAAAGGCAAAAAGTCCCAGGGCGTTTTTGCATTAGAGTCGCTAAAACGGGCTATGAAATGGGACGAAGATGTTTTTGGGCTTGAGTATGATTTAGATATTTACATGATTGTTGCAGTCGACTTCTTCAACATGGGAGCGATGGAAAACAAAGGCTTGAATGTCTTTAACAGTAAGTTTGTTCTAGCCGACCAGAAAAGCGCGACTGACGATGACTTCTTTAATGTAGAGTCTGTTATTGCACACGAATATTTCCACAATTGGACCGGCAACCGGGTTACTTGTCGCGATTGGTTTCAGCTAAGCTTAAAAGAAGGGCTTACCGTTTTCAGAGACCAACAGTTTAGTGCTGATATGACCTCAGCGCTTAGTAACCGTATAAAGCATGTTCGCGTAATGCGAGAGCATCAGTTTGCTGAAGATGCCAGCGCAATGAGTCACCCAATTCGCCCTGAAGAAGTGATTGAAATGAATAACTTCTACACGGTAACAGTTTATGACAAGGGCGCAGAAGTTATTCGCATGTTCCACACCTTACTTGGTCCTGATGGATTCAGACGAGGCATGGATGAGTACTTCAGAAGGCACGATGGTCAAGCGGTTACGTGTGATGACTTTATTTCAGCCATGCAGTCAGCGACTGATTTAGATTTAACTCAGTTTACGCGCTGGTACAGTCAATCTGGTACACCTGTGATTTCTGTTAAGCACAGTACAGAAGCTTGCGACAACGAGACCATTAGACATACCTTTACTTTGACGCAACACACGCCCGCCACTTCAGATCAAGGTGAAAAGCTTCCCCTTTATATCCCAGTGAATATTGAGATAATTGATAAAGAGGGCAATACCTATACTGACAATGACTCGCTCATTGATGACGGTATGGTTATCTTGAAAAATACCTCTTTGCGTTTAACCGTAGATGCTAAAGATAGTGAATTGACACCTGTTGTATTAGGCAACTTCTCAGCGCCAGCAAAAGTAGAAAACCCCCTAGATACAGAATCATTGCTTACCATTTTTAAACATGCGAAAGATCCGTTCAATCGCTGGGATGCTATGCAAGCCTTGTATGACCGCTGTATCAAGCAATTGGAAGAATCACCGGGGTCTGCCATTAGCAACGATATTTGGAATGGTATTAAGCAGGCTATAGCTCAGGAGCAGAATAACCTTGAATTGCTTGGGGAGTGTTTGGTTATTCCTTCTTTTGAGACCTTGTGTCAAAGTCGTAGCAATATCACTGTGTCCGCGCTCTCAAAAGCTCGAAAGGCATTTTCTGACCAGTTTTCGCGCGCACTAGAGCAAGAGCTTTTGGCTGTGTTTAATAACATTGAACAAGGCGCTTACAGTTACACGCAGGATGCGATAAACAAACGTCGCTGTAAAAATGTCGTACTTGCACACTTAGCACGATTACCTCAGTACGAAGAACTTGTCGTGTCGCAATTTGATAATGCAGATAACATGACCGATACACTCGGGGCACTTAGAAGCGCGCAGCACTGCAGTTCAGCCACTTTTGATAGCTTAATGGCTCGATTTGAACAAATGTGGAATCACGACCCCCTTGTGCTAGACAAATGGTTTGCGCTTCATGCAACGCAAAATCGCGAAGATATATTTGCTACCATCACAATGTTATGTGAGCACCCGCAGTTTGCAATGAGCAATCCAAATCGCGTTCGCTCTGTAATTGGTAGTTTTGCGTTTTATAATAGCGAAAGGTTCCATGCTGCAGATGGCAGCGGTTATAAGTTTGTAACTGACTATTTGCTTAAGCTGGATGCAGTCAACCCGCAAGTTGCCGCTCGTATAGTAACACCGTTAACCCAGTGGCAGGGTTTTGCTAGTGAACACCAAGTTCATATGAAGCAGCAGCTTGGCCGCTTGCTTAACCACAAGGGTTTGAGCAAAGATTTATTTGAAAAAGTAAGTAAAAGTCTTGCTTATGAAAAGCATTAACGGAACAGACTCTGTTTTTTATTTTTCAATAAACGCACCTTACCAACAATGTGAGGTGCTTTATGTACCGTCTATGCCAGATGTGGTCATGGTGAGTGAATCAGGCCTTAGTGTTCAGGTACCGACTAATCGGCTGCGCCAATTCGTCACATCGGACGGTATTAAAGGTCGTTTCAGAATGGTCATAGACGCTAATAAAAAAATCAAATCCTTTGAAAGGCTCAGGTAGGGCCTTTCCAATTTTTTTCCCAAGTCAATTTTTTATCAAAAAGCACGTTGTCTACGCTTAATCGTTTCTATCGTAAACAGGGGATATAGAGCACACTTTATTCCAGTCAAAAACTGCAAAGCAGTAAATCAAATAATTACGCATAAAACTTGTACAATTTTTCTGCAAGTTTATAAATGCCTTTTATACTCACAATACAGCAATAACTATTTGATACGACTAATGTTGTAAATTTTGTTAACTGGTAGGATTAGTTCTTGCGGTTATGGCAAAATGATGTAATGATTTTGTTAATCGTTATGGTTGGTCATGATGTCACGTATTAAGTCACATCGACTTGGGAGTATAAAAATATGAAAAATGGGCCTAGCGCTTTTAAGATATCACCGGTAGCAGCGGGAGTTCTCTCACTGTTAGGTGCTGCTGCAGTACCAGCACATGCTGCAAATTGGCAAGTAGGTGATGTAAGTATTTCTTTAGATTCTACATTTACATTAGCTACAAGTATCCGAACAGAGGCAAGAGATTACGACCTAATTGGTAACAGTAACCACCCTCAGTTCGACTGGAGTGGTTATCACGCAGCTTTCAACCCTTTGTACCCAAGCGGCGATGTGTGGGGTTTAGCAGATGGTGCATATTCAACCAACGGTGACCTTGGTAACCTTGCTCACGATCCAGGCGACGCATTTGCAACGCAAGTGTCAGGTACACACGAACTAGATATTAACTTCGGTGATTACGGCTTTTTCGCACGTGGTTTCTGGTTCTATGATTTCGAGCAGATGGATGGCGACCGCCCATACTCTAACCCGATAACAGGAAACCAATACGACCTGTGTCAAGACCCTGAAGCAGAGGATCTACTGTGCACAGACGTACGTCTTTACGATGCATTTTTCTACGGCGATTGGTGGATTGGCGACAAACCACTTACGCTTCGTGTAGGTCGTCAGGTGATAAGCTGGGGTGAAAGTACATTCATTCAGCATGGTATTAACACGACAAACCCTGTTGACGTAACACGTGCACGTGCACCTGGTGCAGAACTTCGTGAAGTTTTCTTACCGGTAGGCATGGTTTACGCTTCACTCGGCTTAACCGATACGGTAAGTATTTCTGGTTATTATCAATATGAGTGGCAAGAGAGTTGGCTGCCGGTATCAGGCAGTTACTTTGCTGGTAACGACTTTGCGGGTGAGGGCGGTCAGCGTCAAAACATCCAGCTTGGCTTTAGCGGAAACCCTGATATTGATCTTGATCATTTATTGACAGCGTTAAACGGATACGGTGACCTACTGCGCTCAGGTGCTGATGCTGCCGCTATATCTCAGGCTTATCTCGCTTACCCAACAAAAGTCGCCATACGAGGCTTTAGCGATGAAGTTCGCAATGATGCAGATGACCAGGGTCAGTACGGTCTTCGTTTGACGTGGTTTGCTGAAGACTTTAACGAAACAGAGTTTAGTTTTTATCACATAAACTATCATAGCCAACGTCCATTGATTTCAGGTGTTACCTCTGATTTCACTCAAGAAGGAATTGGTGCTGACCTCGCGTTTATTGCAGCTAATGAAGTTACTCGTGACAACATAACTGAGCTAGGCGCATTCACAAAGTCTGAGTTCTTCTTCCCAGAAGACATCAAACTTTATGGTATGAGCTTCAACACCAACATTGGCACAACGGCATTCGCAGGTGAATTTGCCTATCGTGTAGATGAGCCACTTCAAATCGATGATGTAGAGTTGCTTTACATGGGCATGCCTGAACAGCTAGCTAATGCTGGTCTACGCCCTGATTTAGAAGGTATCTCACAGCTAAATAACATTGGCCGTGCTGTAGGTCCAGGTGAAACGGCGGTAGGTTTCCTTTTCTCCGATACATGGCAAATGCAATTTACCGCGTCACATGTATTCGGCCCTAAATTTGGCTCTGACAACTTCGTACTTCTAGGTGAAGTAGGTTATGTAAACGTCGTTGATATGCCAGACCCAGACGTAATTCGTTTAAATGCACCGGGCACTGCTCGTACACCGTCACTTGAACCAATTAACGGTAATGCTCGTGAAGGTCTACATATAGGTCTTTCAGACGGCCCTGAGACTAACCCGTTTGCAACTGACGATGCGTGGGGCTATCGCTTATTGGCGGTTGCTGACTACAACTCAATATTCGCTGGCATGAACCTTCGAGTTCGCGGTACTTTCTCTCATGACGTTGAGGGTACTACGCCGGATCCATTATTCCTTTTCACAGAAGATGTTAAGTCTGCTGCACTTTCATTCACGTTCGATTATTTAAGTAAATGGTCTGCAACGGCGTCTTACAGTGCATTCTGGGGTGGCATTGGTACAACTAATGCGCTAGCTGACAGAGACTTCATTTCATTTAACATCAAATACGCAATCTAAGAGTGGTTTTTATGATTAGAAAAGTAGGAATTATTGCTGCGGCCTTGTCACTAGCTCTATCTGGTGCAAGCGCTATGGCCAAAGTGTCTGACGCGGACGCAAACAAATTAGGTAACGAACTTACGCCGCTGGGCGCAGAAAAAGCGGGTAATGCAGATGGTAGTATCCCTGCATGGACCGGCGGTATTACGTCTGCACCTGCTGGGTTCAGTGTGGGTGACCACCATCCAGACCCTTTTCCAGAAGACAAGGTTCTGTTCGAAATAACAGCACAGAACTATAAAGAGTACGCAGAATTTTTATCTGAAGGTCAAAAGAAGCTCTTCGAAGCTTACCCAGAAACATTCCGCATGCCGGTTTATCCAACCCGTCGCTCTGCGTCAAACCCTCAGGTTGTCTATGACGCGACCAAGGTGAACGCAACCCGCGCTGAGCTACTCGACGATGGTAATGGAATTAAGGGTGCAGCATTGGGTATTCCTTTTCCAATTCCGCAAAACGGTCTTGAGGCAATTTGGAACCACATTCTTCGTTATCGCGGTGAAGCGGTTCAACGCAACGGTGGCCAAGCAGCGGTTACCACCGGTGGTGATTACAACGTAATTGGCTTTGATGAGCAGCTACTTATCAAATATGCCGAAGAGGATACGACGCCAGAGAAGCTAACAGAAGACAACATCTTGTTTATGTTTAAGCAAAAAGTAACTAAGCCAGCCCGCCTTGCAGGGACAGCGTTACTTGTTCACGAAACCGTAGATCAGGTTAAAGAACCACGTAAAGCGTGGACATATAACACAGGTCAGCGTCGTGTACGCCTAGCGCCTAACATCGCTTATGATACGCCGGGAACTGCTGCTGACGGCCTGCGTACTACTGATGACTTTGACATGTTTAACGGCTCTCCTAACCGTTATGACTGGAAGCTTGTAGGTAAGCAGGAAATGTTCGTCGCATATAACAACTATGCACTACATTCTGACAATGCTTCATATGAAGATATTTTGAAGCCAAACCACGTTAATCCGGATCTAACTCGTTGGGAAAAGCACCGTGTTTGGGTAGTTGAAGCGACCTTAAAAGAAGGTTTCCGACACATTTACCAAAAACGTGTGTTCTTTATTGATGAAGACAGCTGGCAGATCCAAGTTGCTGATATGTATGATAATCGTGGCGAATTGTATCGTGTTGGTGTAGCTTATGGTGTAAATTATTACGAAGTTCCAACACAATGGTCGACGCTCGATGCGTATTATGACTTGAACTCTCGTCGTTATCTAGCAATTGGTCTAGACAACGAAGAAGAGATGTACGACTTCACCGTGCGCCCTCGAGATGTTGAATTCACGCCTCAAGCGTTACGACGAGAAGGTATGCGCTAATCGCCTTACACAACAAACGGTTGGCAATTGCCAGCCGTTTTTGTATACAGACAATTATAAATAGGGGGAATGGTTAATTATGAAAAAAACCATTGCAGCGTGCATTGCCGCCACATTCGCAGTTAATTACTCTACAGCTGCACTTGCCGAAGAAGCATTCATGGCACCTTTGGTTGAGCAATCTGTTCTTTTGGACATTAACGCTGATTCATTTGTCGTTATTGTCGGTGAGCGCGGTCACGTATTAGTGTCAGAAGATGGTAAAACTTTTAATCAGAAAGCGGTGCCAACTCAATCAACGCTAACCGCGACTACGGTTATGGGCGAAAAAATATGGGCAGTGGGTCACGACGCTGTCATTCTTCACTCTTCAGATAAGGGCGAAACATGGGAGATACAGAATTATCAACCCGAGCTTCAGCGCCCGTTTTTAGATGTACTATTCTTTGACGAGCAGCATGGTATTGCCGCTGGCGCTTATGGCCTGTTTTATCGCACTACAGACGGCGGCAAAACGTGGAATGCAGAGCGTCACGCGAGCTTGTTAGATCCACTAGATCAAGAATACCTTGAGGAAATTCGCAAGGAAGACGAGGCGTTTTATCAGCAAGAACTAGAATCTATTTTACCCCACTTGAACCGCGTTACTCTTGACGGTGATATGCTTTACCTAGCCGGCGAAGCGGGACTCTTGGCCAAAAGTGTCGATAAAGGTGAGACTTGGGAACGCTATTATGTCGATTACACCGGCTCTTTCTTCGATATTAAGCCGCTAGATGCAAATACAGTACTTGCAGTAGGACTTCGTGGGAATATTTTCGTAAATAGGAATCAAGGGGAATGGGAGTACGTGCAAACCTGCTCTACAAGCACCCTTAATTCAATTTTGATTGAATCAGAATCTCAGGTTTATGCTTTAGGTAATAACGGCATGATGGTAAGCGCACAACGCCCGCTTCCTACTAGCATGCGTGACCCATATGCCAACCCATCGGATTGTCAAACTGATGACGGCATTGTCGTGTCACAAATAAAAGATAAAGCCGCGATTTTAAACGCTACTGAATTTAACGGTCTTAGTATAGCCGTTACCGCAAATGGCGTTAAAACGTTGAATTTAAAATAGGGCAGTATAAAAACAATGACCCATTTTCTTGAAAAATTAGTGTTTGGGAACCGCAAAATTGTGGTGGCTCTATTTGCCATTGCAACGGTTTTTCTTGGTTACCAAGCCTCGCAAATGCGTCTAGACGCAGGTTTCGAAAAAAATATTCCGCTTAATCACGAGTACATGAAAACCTATATTGAGCATCGTCAAGATTTTGGTGGTGCTAACAATATTTTGGTATCTGTTTGTGATAAAAACGAAAATATCTACAATCAAAACTTCTTCGATACGTTAAAGAATGTTCACGACCAGCTTTTTTTCATTAATGGAGTGAATCGTTCGTTAGTAATCTCACTTTTCTCTCCATCCACACGCTTCACTGAAATCGTCGAAGGCGGTTTCGCAGGCGGCCCGGTAATACCTGCAGACTTCGACTCTTCAAGTCCTGAGGCTCTAGAGCTCGTAGCTGCGAACGTGGAGAAAGCGAATATTGTCGGAAGACAGGTTTCAAGTGACTACAGCTGCGCAATGGTTACTGCACAGTTGCTAGATATTGACCCACAAACTGGTGAGCCGCTCGATACTCTAGCGTTAGCTGCAGAGCTTGAAAAACAGCTCCGCGGCCAATATGAAAACGAAAATACATCTATCCATATCATCGGCTTTGCGAAAATGATTGGCGATGTAGCCGATGGCGCAAAAGATGTACTTCTATTCTTCGCCATCGCTATCGCGATTACTGCTGTCATGGTGTACTTCTTCTCGCGAAGTCTCATGCTTACCGTATTGCCATTGGTTTGTTCAATTATTGCCGTTATTTGGCAGCTTGGGCTTTTGACTTCAATTGGTTTTGGCATGGATCCTATGTCAATCTTGGTACCTTTTCTTGTATTTGCCATCGGTGTTAGCCACGGCGTTCAAATGATTAATGCAGTAGAAAAGCAAGCTGTGACAGGTATCGGTGCGAAACGAGCGTCTATGGCTGCGTTTAGAAACCTATTAGTGCCGGGCGGAATCGCCTTGTTATCTGACACTGTAGGTTTCATGACGTTACTGGTCATCGATATCGGTATTATTCGCGAACTAGCAATAACAGCAAGTATGGGTGTTGCGGTAATTATACTTACCAATCTCTTATTACTTCCTGTTTTAATGAGCTTTTTGAAGCTAGACCAAAAGTATGTAGAGAAATTTGCGGGCAAGGAAAACGCGAACTCGAAATTCTGGGAAGTCATCGCAGCGTGTTCACGTAAAAAGCCAGCTGCCTTGATACTAACCATCACCGCTATTTTATTCGTGCTCGGTCACTTCCAGGCACAAAAAATGAAAATAGGAGATTTACACGCTGGCGCGCCTGCGCTTCACGAGACCTCTCGCTATAACGAAGACACCTTTTTAATCACTGACAAGTATGAAGTCACAGTAGATTATATCTCTATTCTCGTAGAGACTACGCCGGAAGCTTGTACGTCGCACAGTGTGATGAAAGCCATGGATGACTTCCAGTGGAAGATGGAAAACGTACAAGGCGTACAGTCTGCAGTGTCCCTTGCGTCAGTAGCCAAAATTGTCAATGCGGGTTACAACGAAGGTAACGTTAAATGGCAAGTTCTACCGCGTAATCAACAGACGTTAGTTCAAGCTATTTCTCGTGTACCTACGTCGTCAGGACTCCTTAATGGCGATTGTTCAGTTATGCCGATAATTCTGTTTATGGAAGATCACAAGGCAGAAACTATTTCTCGCGTTGTTAATGCAGTTAAAGCGTACCGCGATGAATACCAAACTGACGATATGAAGTTTAGCCTTGCTTCTGGTCCTGTTGGCGTAATGGCTGCTACCAACGAAGCAGTTAGCGCAGCACAAGACCCAATGATGCTTTATGTATTTGGTGCTGTTATTGCGCTATGCCTAATAAGCTTCAGGTCTATTCGTGCCACCTTAGTTGTTGTTATACCGCTATATGTTGTTTCTGTGCTGGCTCAAGCACTAATGACATACCTGCAAATTGGCCTCACCGTTTCTACATTGCCAGTTATCGCACTTGGCGTGGGTATTGGCGTGGACTATGGTATTTATATCCTCTCTACTAAGAGCTTAATGCTGAAGAAGGGTGCAACCGTTCAAGAAGCATATTTTGCAGCCCTGAAAGAGCGTGGCAGTGCCGTATTGTTTACCGGTATCACACTGGCAATAGGCGTTAGTACCTGGGTGTTTTCTTCACTTAAGTTCCAAATGGATATGGGGATATTGCTAACATTTATGTTCGTTGTGAACATGCTTGGGGCAATAATTGTACTACCCGCCTTAGCTAGGTTCCTATGGTGGAATAAGAATGACCCTGGTGCATAAATTATTTTTGCATAGCTACGCATAAAAAAGGGCCTTTAGGCCCTTTTTTTTATGTGTTTTCTGCATAGTTATCTATGCTGTTAATATAAGGTTAAAAATGGGCTTTCATTAGCGTCATTTATTAGAGAAAATAGTTAGGTACTCGACACTTATACCAAGTTGAATTGGTATTACGACATTCAAAAAAGGTTAACAAATGACAGTCACCTCACAGCGACACTCAGTACTGCTAGACAATGTATTTGCGCTTATCGATAAAAAAGTGGATACCAAGCAGAAGTCTCTTGTGCAGCAATTCGGACGTCTGTTGTATAAAAACATATCAAGCGATGATTTAGAAAATCGCAACGACAGCGACCTTTATGGTGCAACACTTAGTTTATGGAATGGTTTGGCAAAGTTTGAATACGCTTCGCCTTACATTCGTGTTTTCAACCCTGAGATAGCGAAACATGGCTGGCACTCAAGCCACACAATAGTGGAAATTATTGTATCGGACATGCCTTTCTTGGTTGACTCTGTACGTATGTTGCTTAATCGGTTGAACATTACCGCACATTTATTTCTTCATAGCCCCATCGGCGTTAAGCGGGATAAAGGGAACAAACTAGAAGCCTTTGCAGAGCCAGGAAAAACCCTAGATGGCGCTAAAAAAGAGACTGTCATTTTCATCGAAATCGATAGACAAACTTCAAAAAAAGATATCGATGCATTAACTAAAGAACTTTATTCAGTGGTTGATGAAGTCTCTTTAGCAGTTGAAGACTGGCAGGGCATGACCAGTACTTTGCAAGACGTCATAAAGGATAACGCAAAATACAATTGGCCTGTGTCTGCAGATGCGAAAAAACAAACCAAGGCTTACCTTGAGTGGTTAGGTGACCATAACTTCACCATGATGGGATATCGCTATTATGAGGTTAAAGCAATTGAAGGCGACCATAGGTGGATACCGAAAAACGAAACTAGCTTAGGCCTTCTTAAAAACTCAATAAATGACCGCGAACGTCTGTTATCAAGACTGCCTGCTTCAGCTAGAGCTGAAGCCTTAAGCAAAAGTCCGTTGATATTAACAAAAACAAATTCCCGTGCTCGCGTGCATCGACCAGCTTACATGGACTATGTAGGCGTTAAGGTATTTAACAAAGACGGGCAGGTTGTAGGTGAACATCGCTTTCTAGGACTTTATTCAGCATCCTTCTATAACAATAGCGTAACCCAACTACCCATTTTGCGTGAAAAGATTAAGCGTATTTGTGAATTATCTGGTTTCGAGCCAGGCACACACGCATACAAAGCTTTCGCGAACATTATAGAAACCTATCCCCGTGATGAATTACTGCAAACTCCAGCAGAAGAACTCGCACAAATCGTGATGGGCATATTCCAAATGCAAGAGCGTGGTATATCTCGTCTGTTTATCCGCAAGGACACATTTGGTCGCTTTTTCTCTTGCATGGTATTTGTGCCAAGAGAGCGCTATAACACTCAGTTGCGTAAAGAGACTCAAGCGTTACTAAAAGCTTCATTAGGCGCCACAGAGGAAGTCGAATTTACCACCTTTTTCTCAGAATCTGTATATGCCCGTACGCATTACATTGCTAGAGTCAACGATAACAACGCGGAATTCGATGTGAAGGAAATAGAGCAAAACATTATTGAGTTGACCAAAACCTGGAACGACCGACTAGCTTCAGCGATTTCAGCTGCTCATGGCGAAGCGTCAGGTAAGGCCCTTGAGCGCAAATACAACAACGCTTTTTCTCGTAGTTACATGGAGCACAACCTGCCATCGGCAGCGCTGGTAGATATCGGCAAGCTAGAGATGCTGGACGACAATCACACCTTAGACATGTTGTTCTATCGTCCGCAAGAAGAGGATGCAGATAGCCAAGTTGTTAAGCTTAAGCTTTTCCATCGTGCTGAACCCATTCACTTGTCTGACGTGTTGCCCATGTTGGAGAACTTTGGGTTACGCGTAATCGACGAAAGCCCTTATAAAATCACCTGTTCAGAAGGTGAGCGTAACTGGGTGATGGACTTCACCATGTTGCACAAAAGCGGCCAACATTTCGATATGGAAGCGGCGCAAACTCTATTCCAAGAAGCCTTCGCGAAGGTGTGGTACAAAACACTTGAAGATGATGCGTTTAACCGCCTCATACTAGGCGCGAACATGACAGGCCGAAAGGTGACTGTGCTGCGCGCCTACGCCAAATACATGCGCCAAACTGGTAGTTCTTTTAGCCGAGACTATATTGCAAATACACTGTCTAACTACCCAGACATTGCCCGTTTATTGGTAGATTTCTTTGACCAACGTTTTGACCCCAAGAAAAAGCGTAACCAGAAAAAAGAAGACGCAATACTAGAGACAATCAAGACACAGCTAGATAATGTAAGTAACCTTGATGACGACCGCATAATTCGTCGTTATCTAGATATGATGTCGGCAACCCTACGAACCAACTTCTATCAACCAGACGATGCAGGTAACGAAAAGTCTTACGTATCATTTAAGATGATGCCAGAGCTTATTCCAGAAATGCCGCTGCCGTTACCTAAGTTTGAAATCTTTGTATACAGCCCACGCGTTGAAGGTGTGCACCTTCGCGGTGGTAAAGTGGCCCGTGGTGGTCTGCGATGGTCTGACCGTCAAGAAGATTTCAGAACCGAAGTACTGGGCTTGGTAAAAGCGCAGCAGGTTAAAAATACAGTAATTGTTCCTGTTGGTGCGAAAGGCGGGTTTGTTTGTAAAAACTTGCCGGTTGGTGAGGGCCGTGCGGCTATTCAAGCAGAAGGGCAAGCCTGTTACCGAACTTTCATTACAAGCTTATTGGATATTACCGATAACATCGTTAATGGCGAAATAGTACCTCCTAAAGACGTGGTACGCCTTGATGATGACGACCCATATTTGGTTGTAGCTGCAGACAAAGGTACCGCGACCTTCTCTGACATTGCCAACGGTATTGCAGAGGAATTTGGCTTCTGGCTGGGCGATGCATTTGCATCTGGCGGTAGTATTGGTTACGACCATAAGAAGATGGGTATCACTGCGCGCGGCGGTTGGGAATCGGTCAAACGTCACTTTAGAGAAATTGGCATTGACTGCCAAACAACAGACTTTACCGCTGTGGGCGTTGGCGATATGGCAGGCGACGTATTTGGTAACGGTATGCTGCTGTCAAAGCATACGCGATTAATTGCGGCATTTAACCACTTACACATTTTCTTTGACCCAAGCCCAGATGCGGCTGAGAGCTACAAAGAGCGCCAGCGTTTATTTGAGAATCCAAGCCTTAGCTGGGAAGACTATGACAGTAAGTTAATTTCTAAAGGTGGTGGTGTATTTAGCCGTGCGTCTAAGTCAATCAAGCTGACACCTGAAATGAAGAAGTGGTTAGGCACACGTCAACTCACTATGACGCCCAACGAGCTTATTCATAATATACTGAAAATGCCTGTCGACCTTCTTTGGAACGGCGGCATCGGTACCTATATCAAGAGTAAGAAAGAATCTCATTCGGAAGTGGGCGATCGTGCCAACGATGATTTACGTGTTAATGGCCGTGACGTTCAAGCAAAAATTGTGGGCGAGGGTGGCAACTTAGGCTTAACGCAGCTCGGTCGTATTGAATATGCTTCAAACGGAGGCCGGGTTAACACTGACTTTATCGATAACGTCGGTGGTGTAGATTGTTCTGATAACGAAGTTAACATTAAAATTTTGCTTAACAGCTTGGTTAACGATGGCGAACTAACGCTTAAGCAGCGTAATAAGCTGCTGTACGATATGACTGACGATGTTAGTACAATTGTATTGAAAGACTGTTATCGCCAAACCCAGTCTATCTCTATTACGGAGTTAGCTGGCGTGAAGCAACTTAAAGAGCAGCTTCGCTTTATTCACGGTCTAGAACGTGAAGGGCAGCTAAACCGTGAACTTGAGTTTATTCCGAGCGATGATGAGATTTCTGATCGCGTTGCAACTGACCAAGGCCTAACGCGCCCTGAACTTAGCGTGCTGATTGCCTATGGAAAAATGGTGCTTAAAGATGCGCTTAACATTCCGGAAATTACTGACAACCCTTACCATGGTAAACTGTTAGTTGAAGCCTTCCCAAAAGTGCTTCGCGAGAAGTTTGCAGCACACATGCAGCAGCACCCGCTCAGAAGCGAAATTATCGCCACTAAACTAACCAATAATATGGTTAACGACATGGGCCTTAATTTTGTCTTTAGAATGCAGGAAGAAACCGGTGCAAGCGTTAACGAAATTGCAGATGCCTACGCGATTGTGCACGGTATCTTCAACATGGATACGCTGTGGGAGCGCATTGAAAAATTAGACAACGTTATTCCTGCCAAACTCCAGTTGAAAATGCTTGATGAAGCGCGCAGAATTATGCGTCGTGCTTCTCGCTGGTATATTCGTCATGGCAACAAAGCGCAGTCGATTGAAGAAGCCATCGCGAGCTATCGCGGCACATTCGATATACTGTCGAAAAACTTACAGCATTACTTGGTAGAAAGTGAATATGCACAATTAGAAGCAGCAACGCAGAAGTATATTGCTGAGGGCGTGCCTCAGGATATTGCTTATCAAGTAGCGAGCTTCTCGAATATGTTCTCAAGCTTTGATTTGGCACAAATTGTAGAAGCCGATAAGCACGATACTGATGTTGTTGCCAAGCTTTACTACCAATTGGGTTCGCGTCTAGAGCTTCACTGGTTCTTAGACCAAATCAACAATCAAGCGGTAAGCAACCACTGGCAGGCATTGGCCCGTGCTTCATATCGTGAAGAACTTGACTGGCAGCAGCGCTCAATTGCAGCAAATCTGCTAGCTTCTCGTGAAGACGTGAGCAACGCTGACCAAATTCTGGATGAGTGGATTGAAAGCAATCAGGTGCTGCTAAAACGCTGGTACCATATGATGTCTGAATTTAAGACCAGTACAACTCACGAATTTGCGAAATTTTCTGTCGCTTTACGTGAATTGATGCTTTTAAGCGTGAAGTCTAACCATTAGAATACACGCACCTTAATAATTTAAGCCCTGTTTATCAGGGCTTTTTATTGGCCGATTGGTTATTATTAGCTAGCTCTACATCGTTTTTTATAAACAGATTATCTGTATACGTAAGGCGTAGTAACGACTAAAAGGCCCTTAATAAGCGAGCGTTAAACACAACCATGCAATCTTTAGTGCAAAAATTCTTACTTCAGTGTGAGCCTGAAAAAAGTCACGATTTCACCATTAACTGGTTAAACAAGACACAACATACACCGCTGAAATGGATGTACAGCACACCAACGATTGAAAAGCCCGTCACCGTCGCCGGCATGACCTTTGACAATCCTGTGGGGTTGGCCGCAGGACTGGATAAAAATGGGGATTGTATTGATGCATTTTCAAGCATGGGCTTTGGCTTTGTAGAAATTGGTACGGTAACGCCACGCCCACAGCCAGGCAACCCTAAGCCTCGCTTATTTAGAATTCCTGAAAAGCACGCCATTATTAACCGTATGGGTTTTAACAATAAAGGTGTTGATCACCTTGTTGAGCAAGTAAAAAAAGCCCAGTTTAAAGGGCCAATTGGGATAAACATCGGTAAGAACAAAGACACCGAAGAAGCAAAAGCACTCGATGATTACCTGATTTGCTTGAATAAGGTTTACCCTTACGCCAGCTATGTCACTATCAATATTTCATCGCCTAACACGCCAGGGCTTAGAAACCTGCAGTACGGTGAAGCACTTGATAAATTATTAGCAGGCCTAAAGGCCGCCCAAGAAACACTCACGCAAACTCACGGAAAATACGTACCGCTTTTTATTAAGATTGCGCCAGATTTAAGTGATATTGAAATTGAAAGTATTGCTGCATCGCTAATTAATAGCAAGATGGATGGTGTCATCGCAACGAACACGACGCTTTCTCGTGATACGGTTGCTGGACTGCAACACGCAGATGAAATGGGTGGGTTGAGCGGTTCCGTAATGACAGATATGAGCTTAGAAGTAACCCGTAAATTAAATAAGGCACTTGACCGCGCTATACCTATTATCGGCGTGGGCGGTATCGACTCCCCAGGGGCAGCGCAAGCGCGTTTAGACGCAGGCGCTTCACTTGTTCAGGTCTACTCAGCTTTTATTTATCAAGGCCCATCTCTCGTTAAACGCATCGTAAACGCGTTATAATACACTCGAAATAGGGTACACCCGAAACCAATCTCTCGTGCACGTGCTTCTAGTGAAGCTCGTGCATCAAAAACAGGTATATGAATGAATACTATTCTGGTTACGACCAGTCGCGGTCTTGACGAACTATTGAAACAAGAAGTGCTAAGCCTTTGCCCTGATGCACAAATTAAACAGGGTCCTGGCACTATTCAGTTTGAAGGCTCAAAAGAAGATGCTTATAAACTTTGCTTATGGTCTCGTTTAGCTAACCGCGTAATTTGGGTGTTAGCATCCGGTAAAGCAGGCGATGCAGACGCACTTTATAACACGGCTATGGGCGTTGACTGGCAAATGCAGATGGATTCTCGTCATACGTTATCTGTACAGTTTATCGGAACCAACTTTGCTATCAAAAACACCCAGTTTGGTGCTGTTCGTGTTAAAGACGCCATTGTGGATTCATTCGTTGAGCAAGGTTTACCTCGCCCATCAGTTGAGCGCAAAAGCCCTGATGTATCAGTATATGCCAGACTGCACCGCGACAATGTGATCTTGGGTATAGACCTAGCTGGAGCAAGTTTACACCAACGCGCATACCGACAGGAAACCGGTGACGCCCCGCTTAAAGAGCACATTGCCAGCGCAATGCTTATGCGCAGTGGTTGGGCAGAGAATACCGAGGCGCCTTTGGTAGATTTAATGTGTGGCTCAGGCACTATTGCAATAGAAGCGGCCTATATAGCCCGTAATATTGCACCGGGTATTAAGCGTTCATACTGGGGCTTTACTAAATGGCTTGGCCACGAAGCTAAGGTTTGGGAAGATTTGGTAGAGCATGCCATTTCTGTTCAAAAGCCAAGTTGCGGCGGTATTTACGCAGGTGACTTCAGCCGTAAAATGGTCGCCATTGCCAAAGCCAACGCTGATTTTGCTGGTGTATTTAACGATATTTCGTTTTCTCAGCAAGATGCTACCAAGTCATCGCCGCCAGTCGGCACGCCAGGCTATGTCGTGTCTAACCCGCCATACGGAGAGCGTTTAGGTGAACTGACTTCGTTAATCCCGCTATTTAGCGATTGGGGTAAGCGCTTTAAAGAAGCTTGGAAAGGCTGGCATGTGTCGCTTCTTAGCAGTAACCGCGATTTACTACGCGTATTAAAACTTCGCGCCACCAAAGACTATGCCATGAACAATGGTAAGTTAGAATGTCGCTTAGCCAACTATGTTCTTGATGAACAAAACACGGTCCAGTTTAGTGAAGATGCCAGCAACCACGAGTTTGCAAATCGCCTTAAGAAAAACCTCAAACGCATGAAAGGCTGGATAAAAAACGCAAACACAAACTGCTACCGTATTTACGACGCTGATCTACCCGATTACAACGTAGCGGTAGATAGGTATGGCGATTGGCTGGTCGTCCAAGAGTACGCGCCACCAAAAACTGTATCAGAAGATAAAGCCCGTAAACGCCTGCAAGAAGTATTGCTGCATCTGCCTTCCGTAACTGGCGTATCCCCCAAGCATATTGCGCTTAAAGTGCGTAGCCAGCAAAAAGGGACTAAGCAATACGAAAAAATCAACCAGTCTGGCGATATGATGGAAGTGTTCGAAAACGACGCTCGGTTTTTGGTTAATCTGACTGATTACTTAGATACTGGGCTTTTCCTAGACCACCGTAATACCCGTCAAAAAGTAAAATCGTTGTCAAAAGACAAAGACGTATTGAATTTATTTTCATATACAGGAAGTGTGTCTGTCTTCGCTGCTATGGGCGGTGCGAAATCTGTTACCACCGTGGATATGTCTAACACCTATTTAGAATGGGCAAAGAAAAACATAGCACTGAATAAACTAACTGGCCCTCACGCCTTTATTCAAGCCGACTGCACCACATGGCTAGGTACGCACAAGGGTAAATATGACCTAATTTTCATCGACCCACCGTCGTTTTCAAATTCGAAACGTATGCAGAATACGTGGGACGTACAGCGCGACCATGTAAAAATGCTTACCGACGCCAAAGCGTGTTTAAAAGAGCAGGGGACAATCATATTCTCCAACAATAAGCGTGGTTTTAAATTAGACGAGTCAGCCATCAGTACCCTTGGCTTAAATATTGAAAATATCACCCACGAAACCATACCCGAAGATTTTGCTCGTAAGGGTAAAATACACCAGTGCTGGATTCTACATTCATGAAAATAATCTTTTATACGGGCCCTCAGTGTAGTCTTTGTGATTTAGCGGATGTAGAACTTCAGCAAACGTCTATGTTTTCGTCACTTGATATAGAGAAAGTGAACATTCGAACTAGCACCGAGTTGTACCACTTGTACGGAGCCCGTATTCCAGTTTTGAAGCGGGCCGATAATGAAAAAGAAATTGGATGGCCCTTTAATGCCGCCGATTTAGAGGAGTTTCTTCAGTGAGCATTTTGCAGTTAAAAAACATCACTGTTATTTATGGAAATCCGCCGCTTCTAGACGGCGTTGAACTGGTTGTTCAGCCTAAAGAGCGCGTATGTTTAGTGGGCCGTAACGGAAGCGGTAAATCAACCCTTATGAAAGTTATCGCAGGCGATGTTATTGCCGACGATGGCCAGCGCATTATTGAGAATAACACCGTAATAGCACGTTTAGAGCAGGATCCGCCACAAACGACAGACGTAACACTGTTTGATTACGTTGCCGAAGGCCTCTCGGACGTAGGTGAAACGCTAAAAGCTTATTTTCATCAAACCCGCACTGTGGGTGAAGACCCTAGTGAAGCTAATTTAAATAAACTTCAGCGGTTGCAAGAGCAGCTAGAGGCTAGAGACGCTTGGCAGTTCGAGCAGCAGATTGAGCAAACGCTTACCATGCTTAAACTTGACCCTGAGATATCGTTATCAACGTTATCCGGAGGCTGGCGAAGAAAAGCCGCTCTTGCGCGTGCGTTAGTACGTCAACCAGATTTATTGCTGTTAGATGAACCTACTAACCACCTCGATATTGAGATGATCCGTTGGCTTGAGTCGAGCTTGAGCAACTATCAAGGCGCAATTGTATTTGTAAGCCACGACCGTGCTTTCATTCGCGCCATGGCAACACGTATTATTGATCTAGACCGCGGTTCTGTTACCAGCTATCCAGGTAATTACGAAACCTACCTTGAGAAAAAACAGCACGATTTAGAAGTTGAAGCGTCGCAAAATGCTGAATTCGATAAAAAGCTAGCACAAGAAGAGGTATGGATTCGACAGGGCATTAAAGCTCGTCGTACACGTAACGAGGGCCGAGTAAGAGCGCTTAAAAAACTACGCGAAGAACGCAAAGCACGCAGAGCAGTCCAGGGCAATGCTGTAGTTAACCAACATCAGGGCGCCCGTTCTGGCAAAATGGTATTTGAGGTAAAAGACTTAAGCTATAACATTGAAGGTAAGCCTATTGTCAAAGGCTTAAACCTAAATGTACTGCGCGGAGACAAACTAGCATTAATCGGGGCTAACGGTTGCGGTAAGAGTACACTTATTAAGTTGCTGTTAGGCCAATTACAGCCAGATCAAGGCTATTGCAAACAAGGCACAAATTTAGAAGTCGCGTATTTCGACCAGCATCGTCATGGTTTAGATTTAGAAAAATCAGTTATTGATGCGGTTGGCGATGGAAAACGCGACCTTATGGTGAATGGCCACCCGCGCCACGTGATAAGCTATTTGCAAGACTACTTGTTTACGCCAGAACGCGTAAATGCGCCTGTGAAGTCATTATCAGGTGGCGAAAAAAACCGCCTTATGCTCGCCAAACTCATGCTGAAGCCAAGCAACGTTTTGGTTCTCGATGAGCCAACCAACGACTTAGACGTTGAAACCTTAGAAATGCTTGAAACCTTACTTAACGAGTATACCGGCACCGTGCTTTTAGTAAGCCACGATAGAGAATTCGTTGATAACGTTGCCAACAGCAGCGTAGTTTTTGAAGGTAATGGCCTGCTTCGCGAATTTATAGGGGGTTTCACTGACGTAGAAAACTGGTATAAAGAGCAACAGGAAAAACGTCAGCAAATCGAAAAGGAAGAGAAAGCCAAGGTAAAGAATGAAACTAATTCAGCTTCAGACAGTCCTAGTGCTAAGTCTTCTCCCCGTAAGACGAAAAAGCTATCATACAAAGACCAGCGTGAACTTGAGTCCTTGCCTAAAGAACTAGAAACACTTGAGGAAGAACTCGAGGCTATGCAAGAAGAAGTCAACGACCCAGACTTTTTCAAACAAGACAGTGATATTACTGCCAAGGCGTTAGCCGAATTGGCAGATAAAGAAGAATTACTTTCCCAGAAATATGCGCGCTGGGATGAATTAGAAAGTATGCTGGAAGATAATCAGCAGTAAATAGGATTTTAAATGAAACGAACTCAGCTTGCCGCCGCCGTTCTGTTGGCAACAGGAAGTGTTTCGGCATTTGCCGCGACCTATTCAGTGACGCCTCTTCCTTTACAGGATACCGCTAGAAACAATTTTGCTCGTTCAATCGACAACTCAGGCAAAATGCTTTCTGTTGCCCAGCTTGAATACAGTCCCCCAATAGATGTAGATCAGCTTGAAAATGACACCAATTTCTTTGATGTGAACGGCTCTGCTTTAGAAAATGAAGATGATGCGCGCCAAGGCGTGTTTACTGACGCAGATTACACGATTATCGTTAATTACTTGCTTTCGAACTTCACTGCCTCAACGGGTCAAAAACTTGCATCTTTTAGAACCTTCTTAACTGACACCCAGGATATTTCTTTGGTGCCTGGTTTAGACGAAGTTACTGAGAAATTCGATGACTATACACACTCGGTAGAGGCATTAGGCAGAGACAGTTTAAACGGTAACTTTGTTGTAGGTGACTCGTCTGGTTTAGTTGTTTTAGACCCGTACGAAAATGAAGACGGCGACACAGTTAACTACACTTATCCTGAGTCAGCTCAACAAGGTTTTATTCAAGCATCTGATGTCACCAAAGCATTACCCGCTTTAGATACCACTGCGGGCGGTTTTTCATCGGCTCGTGCAATTAATGCAAATCTACAAGTGGCCGGTTTTAGTACGGTTAGTTTTCAAGACGACGTAGATGAAGCTATCGAAACATGTGCTGATGATGAGTTGCGCGGTGATCAGTCTGAAGGGCGTTGTTTGTTTACTGTTTATAATGGTGATTTTGCGGTACCGCGCATTTCTAGCTATTACCTAAACACATCAACCAACTATCTTCCCGGCTTCGTTTTATTATCAGAAGTTAACGCTACTATCTGGCAAGTTGACGTTAACGGAGATGTGATTAGCACCGATACATATCCATTACTGTTCGAACCAGATGAGGACGATACAGCACACTACTTTACCTATGCTTATGATATCAATGATCAAGGTATTGCTGTGGGTGAAGGGCTAACAGGAGATCGTGTTACGATCACTCGTCCTAACCAATCTGGCTTGACTGAAAGTGAGCGCGTTGCAACTGTGTTCAGAGATGGCGAGACTATTGAACTTCTTCCTCGCGAAGAAAACATCAATAGCCAAGCAATCGCTATTAACGATGAAAACTGGGTAACGGGCGCCGTACTTCGCTCACAAAGCGATATCGCTCGTTCACGCCTTTTTGTATATAACCTAGATACACAAGAGCAGAAATATCCTGATGGCTTCTTCGTAAGCGCGGGGGTTACTGCGAATGCGATTAACAATAACAATATTGTGGTGGGTAAAGCTGATGTGGAAGCCACAAGCGATACACTGCGTGAAACCGCCGCATTTATGTATAATATTGACACAGAGGAGTTTCTGGATCTCAACGATTTAGTATCTTGTGACAATACCTATGAGCTTATAGAAGCCGTTGACATTAATGATGACAACGAAATTATCGCGAATGCACGTATCAAAACAACTAATAAGTACGTAACTGGCGTTGACGTCATAAACTCAAGTGGCGAAACAGATTTGGTGGATTCTATAGTAGCAGTTAAACTATCTCCAATAGCTAACGGCTCCATCGACGAATGTGAAGTGCCTGAAGACGAACAACCTTTTGAGCGCAGCGGTGCTTCCACAGGTTGGCTGGCCTTCTTCGGGTTATTTTCCGCAGCTTTCGTGCGCAGACGCTTTAAAAAATAATTGAATTTATAAAGCATATTTACAATGCGTTGAAGAAGCCACATTGCTGTGGCTTTTTTTATGCCTAAAAAGCGTAAAAATAGACATATTTATGCATAAAAAATGTAACATAAATTTCATCGAAACTTCATTTATTTAAAGTTTGTCAAGGGTTTTAATTTTATATTTTTCTTGAACCATTTCGTTAATTGCACTATCAAAGTAATGTACGCAATCACTTTTCCGGCACTATCAACCGATATGATGTAGAGCGCTCGAGAAAATGATTTGTTGTACGTCCAACAAACAAAAGAGGCTAATCAATGAAAAGACAAAAAAGAGATAAAATGACTCGCGCCCATTCTAAAGGCTATCAAGCTGGTATTAGCGGTCGTTCGAAGGAAAATTGTCCATTTCAGCAAAACGATGCACGTTCACAGTGGTTAGGTGGATGGCGTGAGGCAGTAGAAGACAGACACTTGGGTTTAAGTGTCAAATAACACTTCTCTTTTATGAACTGATTATGCAAAAAGGAAAGCCCCTGAAAAGGGGCTTTTTTGTGCGGCAGCGCTTTTGAGTGCAAGTTCGGCTAAAAACAGCGATTAAAAATTCGATGTATCTTGGAACAAGCCCACTTTCAAATCTTTCGCGACATAGATTTCTCTACCGTCGACTTCAACCGAGCCATCTGCCATACCCATGAAGAGTTTGCGCTTGATAACGCGCTTCATTGTGATTTTATAGGTTACTTTTTTCGCTGTAGGAAGTATTTGGCCAGTAAACTTAACTTCACCAACACCAAGGGCACGCCCCTTACCTGGGCCACCGCTCCAGCCAAGGAAGAACCCCACAAGCTGCCACATTGCGTCAAGACCTAGGCATCCAGGCATAACTGGGTCACCAGGAAAATGGCAGTCAAAAAACCACAAATCAGGGGTAATATCTAACTCAGCGATTATTTCGCCTTTGCCATGTTCACCGCCATCTTCAGTAATTGAAACTACGCGGTCCATCATAAGCATATTTGGTGCTGGTAACTGACTGTTACCTGGACCAAACATTTCACCGCGGCTGCACGCTAATAAATCTTCTTTGTTAAAACTACTTTTCTTCTCTGACATTCCCAACTCATTGTTGTTATTAAAGTGACGGGGTTAATTTAGCGAACACTTGTACGCCAAACAACTCTGAACAGTCATTTTTCTGAAGAAAAACGCATGCTAAGATACTTAAAGTTAAATTAACCCGTACATATATCGCCCTACAAGTGCAATTTATAAACAGCGATTAAACTACGCTTCACAATATCGTATCTTTGTGTGAAAACTATGACAGAACAAACAACAAAAAAAAACAGTAAAAAGAGCCCTGCAGATAGAGCAAAAGCAAACGCTGATAAACAAAAACGTTTTAGAGAAAGACAAAAAGACGCAGGAAAAAAGCTAGTGAGGGGTTATGTTAGCCCAGAAGCAAAAGCATGCTATGACGAAATTCGAGATAAAACCGGCTGGACCGATAGTGAAGCCATGTCTAACGCTATGCGTTTAATGTATGCGGCGTACAAATGCGGTCAAATTAAACTGTTAAATGAGTGGCTAAGGAAGAACAACCGTTAAACTGTCTTTTTAGTCTTTGCTTTTAACCACGCACGGCTTGGGCTATTTTGCATAGTATGACGTCTGACAATACGACGCGCTTCTTTGATTACGTCATCTCGTTCGCGATACTCCCATAAACGTTTCGCTGTTATACGGTTATTCTCTGCGATATTGATAATGGGCGTCACGTAATCTTGCTGAAGGTCAAAACCTAACATTTGCGCTTCCAATGGCGGTAGGTCGTAGGGCGCATGAACGGCTTCATTAGGTAATTTCGCCAGTTCTGGCACCCACTTTTTAATAAATACGCCATCAGGGTCTAATTTTTGTGACTGTGTTGCAGGGTTATAAAGCCTTACAGTATGAATACCTGTAACACTCGCCTGCATTTGTATTTGTGGATAGTGGATCCCCGGCTCAAAGTCTAGAAACTGTGTAGCGAGGTAAAGCGCGGCTTTCAACCAATGCACGTTTAAATGGTGACATAAAAAACTGGTTACCATTGCTCGCATCCGAAAGTTAATATACCCAGTCTGTCGTAGCGCTCGCATACAGGCATCTACCAAAGGGTAGCCCGTGCGACCAAGGGTCCATAAATAGAAACGCCGCTCAGCTTCCGGGCCGTCTATAAATGGGAAGTGTTCATAAGCACTGTTCATTGGACGCCATTCTATACTCGCCTCGCTTTCAAACTTCTGAATAAAGTGACAATGCCAGTGTAGTCTGGATGTTAAAGCAGATAGGGCACGGCTCCACTGTTGGCGCTCTGGTGTTGGTAACGCTTTCTTTGCTTGTTTTTCTAACTGAACGCTTTGATAAACCTGCTTTATTGAGATATTGCCCCATGCGAGATAAGGGCTCAGTCGCGAACATGCTCGACGTGCATATTCAGGCTTTGAGATATGCTGGTGATAGTACTGACCACGATGGCTGAAGAAGTCTTTTAACACCTGCCAAGCACGTTTTTCACCGCCGGGTTGCATTGTAGCTATATCGGATGCTACTTCATTTTTGGTGTACTCAGACTTGTATACGTTACATTCAACTCCGTCAGAATAGTCTTTAGGTCGGTCGGATGGAAAGGATTTTAATTCAGCTATTTCCTTGATAGATTTAGACGCTTTTTTAAGACTAGCATGGGCACGCCAATTAACCCATTTTGCAGCTTCTATATCAAAATCATAGGTGGCAGCTGCAAAATGACGCTCCCAGTTTTGCTGCCAACGCGCTCGATGGGGCAACCCACGTAATACTGCACCATACTGATATTTAAAAAATGAAATAGCTTTGTTTTTCAAGTGCCTAGAAACATCTTTATCGCGGTTATGCGTAACCACAAGACCTGTTTCTTGGTAACTCCTAACCGCTGCAATGTTGTAATTTTGAGCAATAAGTTCAAGTGCTTCTGCCACTTCACAATGTAGCGACAAAACACCAGTGTGGGCGGGTAATTGACTGTTGATATCATCAATACTTTGCTGCATGAAGCGCCAATGACGGACATCCATATGCGGGTCGGCAATGACCGAGGGCTCCCAACAAAATAGTGGGAGCAATTTTTCACCGGCCTCTACGGCGCGATAAAAAGGTTCGTGGTCACGTAAACGAAGATCTCGCTTTAACCAGATAACTGTGACTGTCTCTTTAAATTTGCCTGACGTCATACAGCGAAAGAGCTACAGCCATTTATTACGGAATTGGCCTGTAGGGTCGTAAATTTCAGTCTGCTTTTGTAGATTAAATTGTCTATGTCCGCGAGGGTCGCTTCCCACACCAGCAAGATAAAGCCAATTTCCCCAGTTGCTACCTACATCGTAATCAACTAATTGGTGTTCAAACCATGCTGCACCGTAGCGCCAGTCTTGTCGAAGTTCGTGCACAAAGCAGCTGGCAACGAGTTGCCTGCCGCGGTTCGACATATATCCCGTTTCAGCAAGTTGTCGCATGCACGCATCCACAATAGGGTAGCCGGTTTTGCCTTCGCACCATTGCGTAAACGTCTCAGTGCAATGTGTAGTGGAAGGTGTTTTGCCCTGAATACCGCTAAAGCGAAACCACCTAGCACCATATTTACACTGTAGCCAGTGGAAAAACTCACGCCACAGTAGTTCGAAATAAATCCAATAGGTGGAGTCATTTTTTTCAACGGTCTCTTCAAAGTTATGAACTTGCCTCATTACTTCTCGCGCAGAAAGTGAACCATTAGCTAACCAAGCTGATAATTTCGTACTATCCTTCCATGTATCTAGAGCATTACGGGTTTCTTTGTAGGATGACGCAGCACGCCAGTTGAATAAATATGTGTGTAGGTGGGAAAGCGCTGCGGTTTCACCACCAATAAACGATGATTCTGATGGTTCAGGTAAATCGAGATCCAGCGTAAGTAAAAAAGATTTGTCTATCGTCGGTACAAAAGGAGAAGGTAAGCGCTCTATAGTGGGGTTGACCGCGAGTGGTTTGCAGTGTTTCTCTACTTTTCTTCTAAACGGGCTAAAAACGTCGGGCATTTCTTCAATGCTAAATGGAAATGTTTGTGCATCAAATAAACCAAATGTGGAGGTTTCTATAACAGTTAGTGAATCGAAGAAGCGTTTGACGGTGTTTAACTCTGCAGTCTCATCGTATCCACAATATTGACTCACACCAAGATGGGTATATTGCCCGGACCTTAAAAGCTCAACCAAACATTCAGCGGCACTACCTTTTACGACAAGCAACTCATGTCCAAATTTTGCTAATTGTTGTTTTAAATCAACCAATGTTTGCAGCAAAAAGGTATGCCTGTGCTTGCCCATTGGAGAGAGACCAAGAGCGTTAGGGGTAAAGTTTTTATCATCCAAAATGTAAACGAATGTGACTTGGCTGACCTCTTTGCATAATGCAGCAATAGCGGCATTATCGTGAAGTCTTAGGTCGTACCTGAACCAAAATAGGCCGCGTTTATCAGTAAATTTAGTTTTATCGTTAGAATGTTGATTCATCATACTAATTTTAAGCGTTATTTTTGATATTTAGACGGATCTTGAATCCGCTTTACTACGTAATATATTAGGTACGAATAATATTTAAATTTGGCGCAACGCCTGAGGAAAAAAAGTGACCGTTCCTGTTAGTATCATGTGGTTTAGACAAGACCTACGCGTAAAAGACAATCCAGCATTAAATGCAGCTTGTGATATGGGAAAAGTAGTACCCATTTATATTTATGATGATACAGCCCCTGACGGAAGAGTACCTGGAGGAGCCAGCAAGTGGTGGCTTCACCACTCTCTAGTGTCTCTTAATCAACGCCTCAATGGCCACTTACAAATTTTTAAAGGCGATCCAAAGAATATCATTCCAACGTTAATGGATTCCTTTGGTGCAAAAGCAATTTTTTGGAACCGATGCTATGAACCGTGGCAAATAAATCGTGACAAAGCGATTAAGCAATCTCTCGTTGACAACGATTACGAAGCGCATAGCTGTAATGGAAGTCTTTTATGGGAACCAATGAAAGTGCTTAAAAAGGATGGCACGCCGTACCGCGTATTTACGCCTTATTATAAAAAGGGTTGTTTGCAAGCAGAAGAGCCGCGTTACCCGAAAGCGCCACCCGCACGCATAACCTATGCAGATGTAAAAAACGAAGGTGTTGATTTAGCATCGCTGGACTTACTGCCTACCGTTAATTGGGACGAGACCATTTCGAAAGAATGGTCGCCAGGTGAAGACGGTGCTGCTGATAATCTCGCAGACTTTATCGAAAACTCTGCACGTAAATACAAAAACGGAAGAGACATCCCTTCGGCTCGAGGAACATCGCGCTTGTCACCCCATTTGCACTTTGGTGAGGTGTCGCCAAACCAAGTGTGGTATGCAATAAAAGATAAGTTCGGAAATAGCGAAGACAAAAGCATTGAGACCTATTTGAGCGAGTTGGGTTGGCGCGAGTTTAGCTATTATCTGCTGTTTCATTTTCCAACACTGCCAAATAAAAACTTCAACGAAAAATTCAATAAATTTCCATGGCGTTCAGACGCTAAGGCGCTTAAAGCATGGCAAAAGGGAAAAACCGGTGTTCCCATTGTCGACGCGGGAATGCGTGAGCTATGGCAAACTGGTTACATGCATAATCGAGTGCGTATGATCGTGGGTTCATTTTTGGTTAAAAACTTACTGCTTAGCTGGCATGAAGGCGAACGATGGTTTTGGGATACGCTATTAGATGCCGACCTTGCCAGCAACAGTGCCAGTTGGCAGTGGGTTGCGGGTTCTGGTGCAGACGCTTCACCATACTTTAGAATTTTTAATCCAATACTCCAAGGCGAGAAGTTTGATAAAAAAGGCAACTATGTTCGAAAGTATTGCCCAGAGCTGAATAAGTTATCTGACAAGTACATACATAAGCCTTGGGAAGCACCAAGTGCAATACTAAAAGATGCAGGGATTGAGCTTGGTAAGGATTACCCGAAGCCACTTGTTGATTTGAAAGCATCACGTCAGCGCGCTCTGGACGCGTTTCAGCAGATAAAAGAGTAGGGTATGGCAGCACTTATTTTAGTTTTAGGCGATCAGCTCACCGAGACCTTACCGGCAATTAGCGATGCTGTGAAAAGCAAAGATACCATTCTAATGGCGGAAGTGCGTGAAGAAGCGACCTATGTGAAGCACCATAAAAAGAAAATAGCGTTCTTATTTAGCGCAATGCGCCATTTTGCTAAACGTTTACGTGATGAAAGTTTTAATGTTAACTATATTCACTACACCGATAGCACTAACAAAGGCGACTTACTTGCACAAGTGAAGCACGCATTAAGCGAAAAGGATTTTGATGAAGTAAAAGTGACCATGCCTGGTGAGTACCGCTTGCTTAAAAGTATAGAGCAGTGGGAAAATGTGCTTGGCATACCTGTTACCATTTGCGAAGACAATCGTTTCTTATCCACCCCTCAAGAGTTTACCGACTGGGCTGAAGGTAAAAAGCAGCTTCGGATGGAATTTTTCTATCGTGAAATGCGACGCAAGCACAACGTACTTATGGATGGTAAAAACCCTATAGGTGGTAAGTGGAATTACGATGCCCAAAATCGTGAATCTATGCCAGAAACTCACAAAGTACCAAAGCACACCACATTCGACATTGACGATATTACTTCAGATGTTATTGACTTAGTTAAAACCGAATTCAGCGACCATTTTGGCGATATTGATAGTTTTCACTTCGCGGTAACACGAGAAGATGCGCTCTGCGTTTTAAACACCTTCATAGATGAAAGGTTACCAAACTTCGGTCAGTATCAAGACGCAATGGTTGAGGGGAAGCCTTGGCTCTATCATTCTCACATCGCGTTCTACCTAAACTGCGGGTTATTGACCCCCAAAGAAGCCATTCAAACAGCCGAACAAGCGTACCATGCTGGCCAAGTACCTCTTAATTCTGCCGAAGGGTTCATTCGTCAGATACTCGGCTGGCGTGAATATGTGAGAGGTTTTTACTGGCACTTTATGCCGAATTTGAAAACTGACAATTATTTCAATAACGCTCGCTCGTTGCCTTCGTTCTTTTGGGATGCACAAACCAATATGAACTGTATGCGCCAATGTATAAAAGAGACCCAACAAAACGCCTATGCGCACCACATACAGCGGCTGATGGTGATTGGCAACTTCAGCCTGTTAACCGAACTGAGCCCCGAAGAGGTACAAGCTTGGTACTTGCTTGTTTATGCCGATGCCTATGAATGGGTTGAATTGCCTAACGTAGCGGGCATGATTTTGTACAGCGACGGTGGAAACTTAGCAAGTAAGCCTTACGTGGCGAGCGGTAGCTATATCAATAAAATGAGTAACTACTGCAAAAACTGTGGTTATCAGGTTTCAAAGAAAACCGGACCAAAAGCTTGCCCCTTCAACTACTTATACTGGCATTTTATTGATAAGCACAAAGAGAAGTTAAGTAACAATCACCGTATGGCGATGATTTATAAGACTTATGGGCGGATGAAAGAAGAAAATATAGAAACCATGAAACAGGACGCTACAATATTTCTAACAAAGCTGACTAAAAATGAAGAAGTCTGATTTGCCCACCAAAATCTGCCCAGTCTGTGATAGACCATTTACATGGCGCAAGAAATGGGAAAAAAATTGGGAAAATGTACGCTATTGCTCTAAACGGTGTGCTGGGAACAGAAAAAAGAGCGCGACCTGCTAATTAAGGATCCATGCAAGGAGTGTGTGATGGAAGCACCAATAACCGTTGATAGACTGCGTTTTCTTATCTTCAACGTAAAAGAGAAGTTGTGGGTAAAGCCGCTGTGTTTTTGCCTGCTTTCTATTTTAGTTGTATTTCTGGCCAAAGTCGCCGATGGCACTTCGCTTGCCGAACATATTCCTGAAATTAAACCTGACTCTGTTGAAACACTGCTTTCTATAATGGCGTCAAGCATGATGGTTATTGCCACATTTTCAGCAGGGACTATGGTCAACGCCTATGCATCGGCTAGCCAAACGTCAACGCCACGTTCTTTAAGCCTTATCATCTCTGACGATGTATCACAAAATGCGTTATCGGTTTTTATCGGTGCCTTCATCTACAGCGCCGTAGCACTTACTGCAATGACCCAGGCTTTTTTTAATGAAGCCGGGCTCTTCATTCTGTTTTGCTTAACGAGTTTGGTGTTTGCGATTGTGATTTTAACGTTTATTCGATGGGTAGACAGCGTTGCACGTTTAGGGCGCGTAGGCTCTACTATATTAAAAGTGGAAAAAGCCACACAACGAGCAATCGAAAAAAGAATAAAAACGCCATGCTTAGGCGCTGTACCCTTAGGTGCAATATCAGAAACTAAGATCAAAGAGCAGGGGAGTTACCCTGTTTTTAGTCAGAGAGTAGGGTATATCCAACTGATTGATATCGCGCGAATACAGCGGTGGGCCTGTGAAAACAATGCTTATGTTAATGTGAATATGCTACCGGGGGAATTCGTTACTCCCGATAAGGTACTTGCCTACGTTAATGAAAAAGATGACCTCGATAACATCGAGCAGGCATATACAATATCTGAAGAGCGCTCTTTTGAAGCTGACCCACGCTTTGGCTTTGTAGTATTAGGAGAAATAGGGTCGCGAGCACTTTCACCTGCAGTTAATGACCATGGTACAGCCATTAGCATTATTGGCAGTGTAACTAGACTACTACTGTTATGGAAGACATCACCATCTGCACCAATGGAAGAAAATGTTCAAAAGAATGAGGAATATCAATACGACCGTGTTTCGGTGCCAGAATTGTCCATTGACGACTTGTTTGATGACGCCTATACCAGTATCAGCCGTGATGGTGCGGCAAATATAGAAGTTGCTATTCACATTCAAAAATCACTTGGTGCTATCATCAATTGTTTTGACAAAGGCAGTGAGTTCAAAGCTTCAGCAACAAGTTTTGCAAAGCAAAGCTTTCATAGAAGTGAGCAGACTTTGGCATTTTCTGACGATATTAAGAGACTTAGAAAATGTTTTAATCAAAGCTCAGAATAACGAATTTTTACAAAGTGATAGTTGTGTTTTATGTGCCGAGCTAATATGTTTAATTATTAGTGAAACGCATGGAGATTCATATGCTTAAGCAACTTTTAGCAAGTGTGGGTATTGGTAAGGCTAAGGTCGACACTCTGTTACTTTCGGACAAGTTACAAGCAGGACAAACATTCGATATCGAAGTTGTTATTCAAGGCGGCGATGTCGAACAGCAGCTTCAAGGGTTAGAATTTGCTGTTATGGCAAGCGCAAAGACTGAGGCTGATTTAGGCGAAAGTGAAGTCGAATACAATAAGAGTGTCGTTCTGCAAAGCTGGCAACAATCCTTCAGTTTATTGATACAACCAGGTGAAACCGTCACTAAACAGTTCACATTGGACCTGCATCCAGAAGTACCGGCAACCTATTTATTTGGCCATCAAATTAGCAAGGTATGGTTACAGACAGGGCTGGATATCAAATCAGGATTAGATGCCAGTGATAAGGATGGCCTGACTATAGAGCCGTCTAAAACGCAATTAGCGGTATTGAAACTCATTTCTGATAGCGGATATCGATTATTCAAGTCCGATATAGAATTTGGTGGGGTTCGCGCACATGAATTCATGTCACATTTACCTTGTTACCAAGAGTACGAATTCAAGCCAGAATCCCGAAGCTTATTTGGTGCCCGAGAGTTAGAAGTCACTTTTGTAGATAATGGCACTGAAACTGGCGTACTAATTGAGGTCGATCGCGCATTTTTAGGCGATGGCTACAAAAGCACCTCTATACCAAACAGCTGCACTACGACAGAATCAGTTCGTTCTTATATTGAACCGCTTCTTGGATAACTTGCCCGTAACGTGTCGAATAACGCTACGCCGTTATTCGGCTCTTATGCATTAAGTATCTCAATATAACCATTTAAAATTTCAACTTTTATTACCGAGAAAACCCTTAATAAACTCACAAGTTTTTAATTTAAAAGTATCGACAGGGATATTGCACCCATCTTACGTTGAACGCTACCTGGCTTTATTAACAATACTCATTTCTAACAATTAATAATTTTATCAAAGAGCTTCATGCAGTTCGTTTAATTCATACTTAATTAAAACAAGGTGTGAATTTTTATTCAGCGAACATAATATCAATGAAGCAAGCACTATAAGAAAGCTAAGACTCTTCAAATTACCGCGTATAGAAAATCGCGTTGTACGTGAATGAAATCAAATAATCAGGATAATCCTGCTGCACATTTTACGTAGCGTACGATTCAACATATTACGTCCAAATCTAATCATCTGAGCGGTTTTAAATTAAAAGTACAGACGCAAGTGTGATGTTCACGCACAAGCGCCAATCTCAAAATCAATCCAACGCAGCAGCCACGCATAAAAGTCTGTAAGTAATCACAGCCAACAAACCAACCAAATAGAGCGGCATCAGCACCCTAATCGTCCATACACTCAATTACGCATAATGTATATTATGTTAAATAGGGTGTGGAACTAGATATGAAAAGGATACGTACAGCTTCATTATATTGTTAAGGACTTACCTACTGTTCGTGATTTAATTTTTTAACGGTTTCATCGACATTATGAATAAGATTTTAATACTCGATAGTTAAGCAACTAAATTAAAGGTTCTTTCTTTCACTTTGATTAAAAAAAGAACTTTTGCAGAATCTTGTGCGATATTTATCGTTATTATAAAAAAATCATTTATATGATTTAGCGCCAAATATGTCTTTGACGTTTACCCGATATCTTAAAGTTAATTAAAGACACTTGACTCATATTTAATGCTTTTAGAAAAATTCTATAATTAGCTCTAGGCCGTTAGAGACTCAACGCGAAAATCTGTCTTTGAGACGATGAAGCAACTTTTAGCGTTAATAAGAGCATTGCAAGTGCAATATTGATTAGCTGGATTTAGTGCTTGAGTTAAACTTATAAATACCATTATTTTGAGTTCAATAACGATCTAGTAATTCGCAAAATATAGATACGCAATCTAGCCATGTGGTTAAATATTGACGGCAGGTTTTCTTAGAGATTCATTCTATTTAGCACATAATAAATGCCGCGTTAAAAGTAGCTGTTAGGTTATGAAGGCACAGTCTAAGAAAAGCTCGTCACAAAACCTTATCGCCTATTCTTCGTCTTAATTTGGTTTCCGAAGAACAAAACAACCGTTAATACAATCGTCACCAAAAAGTGCCAAGACGACATTAAGCATATTTTTCCTAACGGCAAAGACCATAGACTTATCAATAATTAAGGTATTTTTATGCTTATTTTTCAGGCGCTCCTACGTGAAATCTGACAAAGAATTAGGGGTATTACCTAGCAGATTTTACGTAGCGCACGATTAAAAAGTGGGCACAAATTGAACAATATAGTCATCTAAACCGCGTTTGAGTTACTAGAATAACAGAAGCTTGGTTTTATATATTATTTCCTGGTAAACAAGACGTTTAAAACTGTTTGTTTATACAGTGGTGTGATAAAGTGTCAAACAATAAGCTGAGGTAAAGAGACTAGTTAAAGTAATCCGTCTCACGGGTTAGTCACTTTAGTTCACGCATGATAATTACAGTTATCATGCGTGAATATCAATTTATATCAATACCTTACAGTATCTTTAAAATTTAGCATAATACTCACATACTGTAGCTATCGGGTTATTTAATGTCGTTTAAACCAAATAACTTGCACTCATCTGGGCGAAGAATGTCTGCAGGAAGTGCTAATAACATTTCGAAGGTTGTTACAAAAGACACTGATACACAAACTAATGCCGTTGATTCGACTGCAGTGGGTAATTCAGGTTACTGCTCGAATGAATCCTCTACTAGGCTTTCAGCCAAGACACCGAAGACTCAAGAATCGACGACGCTTTCTTTGACGTCTAATGAACATAGTTATAGGGGTGACTACCAGCAATACTATCAGGATATTTTCACCAAACTTCCTTACAACACTCAGCGTGCATATATTAGCGACTATAATGAGTTTTCACTCTTTTGTAGGCAGCACGGCTTTAATGGATTCAAAAACGACTTTGAGCATAATGAGACCTGTATAAAGCATTATGTGGAAGAACTGTGTCGCTCTCCCCTAGCCTACAGAACTATTAAGCGTAGACTATCTGCACTTAGTAAATTCCTCGGTGTCGCAAAGTTGCCGAACCCCATTATTCGGTCGGCGTACTTAAGAGACTTTATTCGACTGTCGTTAATTGAAAATAGAAAGTATCGTTTGTCACATAAGCAAGCTGTTCCTCTTACCATAGATATGGTCGAACAGATTAACAACGCAATAATTCCAGATTCATTACTGGAACTTCGCGATCTGGCTATTATCAATTTAATGTTTGATGCTCTCCTACGAGCCGATGAATTAGTGCGAGTTTGCGTTGAGGATATATCCGCTCGTAATAACACTTTACTTGTCGTCTCTTCAAAAAGTGATCAATCCGGCCAGGGTCAATATCGTTATGTATCTTCTAGTACCATTTCTATGGTTCAAGAATATATCAGTGAAGCTAATATCGATCCAAAAACTAAACAACAGCGCCTTATCTCAGATTTACGCGGTCTACACAAAGGGATTTTGTTTAGGCGGCTCACTAACCATAAAACGGCTCTTTTGCCTTTTGACGAAAACATACCAAGCCATAAAGCAAATGTACTCAACTACTCAAGCGTTTATAGAATTTGGCAACGCATTGCTTATCGCGCAGGTATAAGTGAAAATATTACGCCACATAGTGGTCGTGTCGGCGGCGCTGTTTCTCTTGCAGAAGATGGAGCGTCCTTGCCTGAACTTCAGCTAGCTGGAGGTTGGCAATCACCGGAAATGCCTGGCCATTATACAAAGCAAGCAAACGTTAAGCGTGGTGGCATGGCTAGGTTGTCGGCGAAGAGAAAAAGATAAGGTGCTATTAAACAATGAAATACAACACAAAAAGTTACGCATAACCATTTTCAGTAATAATTGAGCCTGTAACAGATTCTGTGTAACTGCCATTAGTTAATA